>DDAT01000029.1:0-67013 GCA_002332985.1 Acinetobacter lwoffii
TAAGTTGTTTTCAATTGCAAGCTGACGGATTTTGATCGCAGCAGAAAGACCCGCAGGGCCTGCGCCTACGATGACGACGTCAAACTCCATCGATTCTCTTGTTATATCTTCCATAATATAAAATCCAATTTCGCTATACGATATTTATAGCATTATCTAAATCGGTTATGAAGCTTATTTTTGATCTTTTTATTTGAAATAGGACTTTATCTATTTTTTAAATCTTATCTATTTCACCGTATTAAAAAGGTTTGCTGTAAATTATAGATAAAGGAAGAAGATGTGTAGATTGGGTATTCAATAAGAAGAGCGACTGAATGTCGCTCTGATGATTAATTTTTTTATATATTATTGAGATTCATAGCAATATTGTTCACCATGTGAATCAGACGCGGTCCAATTTCATTTTCCAGTTTTTCCTGATTTAACAGATAACTTGGGGCACCACAGTTAAACGTTAATATCCCATGTTTGGGGTGAACCAACGGAACTGCCACGGAATTCACATCCTTAGCCCAGTCACCTAAAGACAGACAGTAGCCATAATCCTGATAATCACGGATTGCACGTTCCAGATTACGCTTGATCGTTGGCCACTGATCTTCGTTTCTTTTCTTGATGGCATCAAATAAATATTCGCGTTCCTTTACATCCATCGCTGCCAGACAGGCACGTCCCATGGCACTACTATGAATCGGTAAAGTCGAACCGACAGGGCGGCGCATAGTCAGTGTCGATTCTGTATGTACTACTTCCAGATAAATCATGCTGAGACGGTCACGGGTAGCCATTGCCACAGGGGCTTGGGAATAGCGTGACATTTCTTCCATAAATGGATAGGCCTGAGTACGTGCAGAAATATTACTCAAAGCTGCATAGCCTAAAGCCAATACCCCAACATCCAGTAGATATTTCGTGGTATTCGGCAGTTGTTTTAAATAACCTAAAGAAACCAGAGTGCTGGTAATACGCGCTACAGTCGGCTTAGGCAAGTTGGTTAATTGTGCAATTTCCTGATTGCCAAGTAATTGATTGGTCGCTGAAAAGCAACGCAAGATTTCCAATCCACGCGCAATAGATGCAATAAATTGAGGATTATTTTCTCTATGAATATGTGAAATCGGATCTAAACGGATTTCATCAAAATTGGGAATTTCACCAGTTTTATTTTTTGTCATGGTCAGGGCAATTAAAGTTAAATTAATGAATATGATAGCAACATAATTTCACGATACAAAATAAAACACTTCTACAAAAGATAAAATATAAGAAAAAGTGCCGAAATTATTTGTGGTCGAAAAGAATCCTGTTACCCAACTTTGAAGACAATATAAAATCATCTAGTTTTTTAGGTTTAACACGTAGCCAATATATTTAAAAAGTTTCGATTTCTCCGAAAGAGTCAGTGATCGATAAATATTACAGCAAGAAAAAAGGTTTAATTATCTATTCAAAAAAACTGATAAATAGAATAATCACTCATCAAAATATTTCGTATCGTGAAATTAAATATTAAACACAAATCAACTAGAATACCAGAAAAATTTCATTTTTTAGTTAAAATATAAAATTTTTAATAATTTCACTTGCTCAAAATGATTTTATATGATTATTTATTTCGTAATACGAAACAAAAATAAGGGTAAAGGAATTTACCTAAATTATATCCATGGAGATTCATATGATTCGTGATCCGGAAATGCTAGACCAACTTCTGTCAACGATTCGCGATTTTGTAAAAAATGAACTGGTGCCTCTTGAGCATGAAGTAGAAGAGAACAACGCCATTCCTGAACATATTGTGGAACAGATGAAAGAGCTGGGCTTGTTTGGCCTGACGATTCCAGAAGAATATGGTGGTTTAGGCATTACCATGGAAGAAGAAATTCTGGTCGCGATGGAGTTAGGTCATACATCAGCTGCATTCCGCTCTTTAATTGGTACTAACAACGGCATTGGCTCAAGTGGCATCATTATCGACGGTACAGAAGAACAAAAACAGAAATATTTACCGCGTTATGCAACGGGCGAAATTATTGGTTCATTCTGTTTGACCGAACCGGATTCCGGCTCAGACGCTGCTGCTTTAAAAACCAGTGCAGTCAAAGACGGCGATTATTATATTTTAAACGGAACTAAACGCTTTATCACCAATGCACCACGTGCCACGACATTTACCGTGATGGCACGTACCAATCAAGAGATTAAAGGTGCGAGCGGTATTTCAGCATTTCTAGTCGAAGCAGGCACACTTGGTTTAAGCCTAGGTAAAATTGACAAGAAAATGGGCCAACATGGTTCCTATACCTGTGATGTAATTTTTGATAACTGTAAAGTGCATAAAGATCAGCTGATTGGCGGTGTAGAAGGGATTGGCTTCAAAACAGCAATGCGCGTTCTAGATAAGGGCCGTCTGCACATTGCCGGTTATAGCGTCGGCATGGCAGAGCGTATGCTGGAAGATGCACTTAACTATGCAATGGAACGCAAACAGTTTGGCCAGCCCATTGCGAATTTCCAGCTAATCCAAGGTATGTTGGCAGACTCCAAAGCCGAGATTTATGCAGCCAAATGTATGGTGCTGGATGCTGCGCGTCTACGTGATGCTGGCCAAAATGTTACGACTGAAGCCTCTTGTGCCAAAATGTTTGCAACTGAAATGTGTGGTCGAGTTGCTGATCGCTGTTTGCAGATTCATGGTGGAGCGGGTTATATCAGTGAATATTCAATTGAACGTTTCTACCGTGATGTGCGTCTGTTCCGTTTATATGAAGGAACCACACAAATCCAGCAAATTATTATTGCGCGTGAAATGATTAAACAAGCAACCGCCTAATCTCATAATTTTAAAATAAGGAAATATTAAAATGACGACAAAAATTAGATTTGATTGGCAAGACCCGTTTTTAATAGAACAGCAACTGACATCAGAAGAGCGCATGATTCGCGATGCAGCGGCAGCGTACTGTCAAGACAAACTGATGCCGCGTGTACTGGAACAGTTCCGTCATGAAAAAACCGATCCGGCTATTTTCCGTGAAATGGGAGAACTGGGTTTACTCGGTCCAACCATTCCGGAACAGTACGGCGGTGCAGGTTTAAATTATGTCAGTTATGGTCTGATTGCTCGTGAAGTTGAACGTGTCGATTCAGGTTACCGTTCAATGGCCAGCGTACAAAGCTCTCTGGTGATGGTACCCATTAATGAATTTGGTTCTGAAGAGCAAAAGCAGAAGTATTTACCAAAACTAGCAACCGGTGAATATATTGGTTGCTTCGGCTTGACCGAGCCGGATCATGGTTCGGATCCGGGCAGCATGATTAGCCGTGCTAAAAAAGTCGAGGGTGGTTACCGTTTAACTGGCGCAAAAATGTGGATTACCAATAGTCCGATTGCCGATGTATTTGTAGTTTGGGCCAAAGAAGTTTCTGCCGAAGGTAATATCGGTGACATTCGTGGCTTTATTTTAGAAAAAGGCTGGGAAGGGCTTTCTGCTCCAACGATTCACGGCAAGGTAGGTCTACGTGCCTCAATCACCGGTGAAATTGTAATGGATAACGTCTTTGTTCCAGAAGAAAATGCATTTCCGGAAGTTCGCGGTTTAAAAGGGCCTTTTACCTGCTTGAATAGTGCACGTTACGGGATTGCCTGGGGTGCCATGGGAGCTGCAGAGTTCTGCTGGCATACCGCACATCAATACACCATGGACCGTAAACAGTTTGGTCGACCACTCGCTGCGAATCAGCTGATCCAGAAGAAACTGGCAGATATGCAAACTGAAATTGCACTCGGTTTGCAGGTGGCTTTACGTTTTGGCCGCATGAAGGATGAAGGCATTGCTTCAGTTGAAGGTACATCACTGATCAAGCGCAACAACTGCGGCAAGGCACTGGATATTGCCCGTTTGGCCCGTGACATGATGGGTGGAAATGGCATTAGCGATGAATTCGGTGTAGCCCGTCATCTGGTTAATCTGGAAGTGGTAAATACCTATGAAGGTACCCATGATGTACATGCCCTGATTTTAGGTCGTGCACAAACCGGAATTGCAGCCTTTTGCAACTAAACCTGACATCAACTTCTAGCCAGCATTGCTGGCTAGATTGTTTTACGGGTTTAAGAATTGTGCTTAATCACATCATTCAATGTATTGCTACGTGATTTCTGCAGAGAAAATTTATCAAGAACTTTGAAAATCATTTTATACCACCTTGCTAAAGCGTGGTAATGATCAGCGAATATTCTATATTTCACCTAAATAATTAAGTGAAATATACGTTTTAAAAAGGCACAGGAGTGCCGAAAAGTAGAAAGAGCATTATGGATACGATCAGTTCACAACAACACCCAGTGGAAGGTGGAAACGAACCCAAGCAAAGAGTCTGGATTCTGGCCTTTATCTTCTCATTTTTGGCATTACTGGTTGATGGTGCTGATATTGCATTATTAGCCTACAGTCTGACCAGTCTGAAACAAGAGTTTTCATTAAGTAATATGCAGGCCGGTGCCTTAGGGAGCTGGACGCTTGCAGGCATGGCTATCGGCGGTTTTTTTGGTGGCTGGGCTTGTGACCGTTTTGGCCGGGTTCGTGTGATCGTCATTGCCATTGCATTATTTTCTTCATTAACCTTCTGGTTAGGATTCGTAGAAAGTTATGATCAGTTCAAATGGCTGCGCTTTACGTCTGCGATTGGACTAGGTGCTCTATATATTGCCTGTAACACACTCATGGCAGAGTATGTACCCACCAAATATCGCTCTACAGTATTGGCAACGCTCATGACTGGCTGGACTTTAGGCTCGGTGGTCGCAACTGTTCTGGCTGGATGGCTATTGCCTGAATTTGGCTGGCGATACCTCTATTATATTGCCATTATTCCAATTGTACTGGCCTTCGCGATGTACTTCTTGGTGCCTGAACCGAAAGCTTGGTTAGAAGCACGTCAGGCCCGCCTGGATGCAAAAGCCAGTGGTATTGTTCAGGAAAAACCAAAAAATACTTTTAAAATGATTTTTGAAGATGCACTCAGCCGTCGCATGTTTATCCTCTGGTCCTTCAGTACCGCATTTTTACAGTTTGGCTATTATGGAGTCAGCAACTGGCTACCGGCGTATTTAGAGACTGATCTGGGAATCAAGTTTAAAGAAATGACCATGTATATGATCGGGACTTTCCTGATCATGATGTGTACCAAAGTTATTGCTGGTTTTATCGCTGACCGGATTGGCCGTCGTGCGGTATTTGCTTTCGGCACTATGGGTACTGCAATTTTTATCCCTGTGATTGTCTTTGGTAATACGCCGGATAATATCCTCTGGCTGATGTTATTTTTCGGTTTTCTCTATGGTATTCCATACGGTATTAATGCGACTTACATGACAGAAAGCTTCTCCACCAAAGTGCGTGGAACAGCAGTGGGTGGGGCATATAACGTAGGCCGACTGGGTGCGGTGTTTGCACCTCTTACCATTGGCTATTTTGCTCAAGGAGGCTCAATTGGTACCGGCTTACTGATTATGGGCATTGCCTATTTTCTTTGCGGCCTGATACCCGCTTTCTTTATTAAAGACCGCTTATTTGATCCACAAAAGGCAGATTAATCTGCACTCGTAATATAGATAGAACATGCTAGGAAGCAATATGATGAATAAAATCACGCAGGATATCGAGACGGTACTTAAGCAAATTCCTGATGGTGCACACATTATGACCAGTGGTTTTGGCCTGGCAGGTCAGCCGGTAGAATTAATCGAAGCATTAATTGACTTTGGTCCTAGAGACTTAACCATTATTAACAACAATGCAGCTTCTGGAGATCGTGGTCTAACCAATCTGCTGTTGTCTGGACTGGTTAAAAAAATGATCTGTTCATTTCCACGAGCCAATAACTCAACCGTCTTTGAAGATCTGTATAAAGCCGGAAAAGTTGAGCTGGAACTGGTGCCACAAGGCAATCTGGCCTGCCGTATTCAGGCAGCCGGTGCAGGCTTAGGAGCTGTTTTTACTCCAACCGGTTTTGGTACCAAAATAGCTGAGGGTAAAGAAACCCGTAATATCAATGGAAAAGATTATGTGCTGGAATATCCGATACATGCAGATTATGCCTTGGTTTATGCCAATCAGGCAGATCAGTGGGGCAACTTGACCTACCGTAAGGCAGCACGGAATTTTGGTCCGATCATGGCCAAAGCAGCAAAAACCACCATTGCACAAGTCCATCAAGTTGTGGAACTGGGAGAACTTGATCCAGAGATCATTGTAACGCCAGGAATTTTTGTACAGCATGTGGTCAAGGTTGGAGATATTAAATAATGAATATTCAAAAACGTAGTCGTGAACAGATTGTAGCTAAAGTTGCACAAGACATTCCAACCGGCTCTTTTGTAAATTTGGGTATTGGTTTACCGACACGCGTAGCAGGTTATTTAAAACCTGAACAAGGAGTAATTCTACACTCGGAAAATGGCGTTTTAGGTTTTGCTGCATTGAGTGACCCTGAACAGGCAGATGATGATCTGATTAACGCCGGCAAAGAACTCGTAAGCATGTTGCAAGGTGGCAGTTTTATGAATTCTGCCGACTCTTTCGATATCATGCGAGGCGGGCATCTGGATATCTGTATCATGGGGGCTTTTCAGGTCGCTATTAATGGTGATCTGGCGAACTGGCATACCGGTAATGCTGATGCTGTACCTGCTGTAGGCGGTGCGATGGATCTGGCAGTGGGTGCTCGATGTGTCTATGTTTGCATGGAACATGTGACCAAAAACGGTGAAGCAAAAATTGTTGAAGAACTGAGTTATCCTCTAACAGGTAAACATTGTGTCAACCGTATTTATACCGATCTCTGTGTGATTGAATTAAAAGACAACCAGGCTCAGGTTATTGAAATAGTGGATGGCTTAAGCTTTGAAGAATTACAACAGCAGACAGGCTGTAAATTAGTGGACAGTCGTCAACAAGCAGCCTAAAAATAAGTCCGCAATATTCTGATTAAGTAAAAGTATAGTTTTAGATCACAGCTTCGGCTGTGATTTTTAAATTTTAGAATTATTATCAAATACACGTAATATTGACCATATTTCCGTATTTTAAAGATATAAATACAAACTTTTGCTAATGATTATTTTAATAATAAGTCTAAAATGTTAACAAGCTAAGGAAGGTGATAGTCTGAATGAATAATAATTGTGATGATCAAGAAATTTTTCATATTTTTAATCTGATTGGTCGCCATACTGAACTTAAGCCTATCCTCGATGTCATTAGCCAGTGGCTTGAATCGCGCATTCCAGATGCGCTTGTCACCATTATGCTCTATCAGGATGACACCCAAACTTTAAATGTTATAAGTGGCAAACAGCACTTTTCAAAAGAGTACTGTAATGCTATTCAAGATTTGAAAATTGGGCCAAATCAAGGATCGTGTGGCGTAGCTGCTTTCTTACGTCAGTTGGTCATTAGTCCGAATTTAATGAAAGACCCAAACTGGCAGTCTTACCGTGCTTTGGTAAATGCAGAAAAATTGTCTAGCTGCTGGTCTATGCCGATTATTAATGCTTCAGATATTTTGTACGGAACGTTTGCTACTTATTATCGAACACCGAAAATACCGACTGAACCTCATATTCAGCTTTTACAGCAAGCGGCAAAATTAGTTGCCCTCGCAATCGAGCTTGATCAGGAACGTCAAAAAAGACATGAGCTTAATGAAAAATACAGCTCATTTTATACCTATCATCCAGATATTATTTTTGAACTTGACCTGCAGGGACATGTGCTTAATACCAATATTGCTTGCGAAGAAATTACAGGTTTTTCTAAAGCGCAAATTCATGGTCAGCACTATTGTGCCTTCATACCGCCCGAATTCCATGAACTTGCGAATGTTTCATTTTCAGAAGCAGCGCAAGGTAAATCTCAACATTATGAACTTCCAATTTATAATGTTGCAGGCGATATCTTATGGCTGGATCTGACCAATTTACCGATTATTCAAAATCAGAAAGTCACCGGTATTATTGGCATTGCCCGAGATATTACTGTATCGCGTGAAAACAAGGAGTCTCTACGATTATTAAAACGTGGGGTAGAGGCTAGTCCGAATAGTCTTTTTATTACCGATGTCTCTGAAGAAAGGCTAATGGTGTATGTGAATCCAGCTTTTCTAAAGCTCACCGGTTATACGGCAGCAGAAGTACTAGGGCAAAGCTGCTTTTTCTTACAGGGTCCAGATACTGATCCGGATCAGATTGCATTACTCAAGCAAGCGGTCAAAGAACAAAAAGAAATTCAGGTGACTATAAAAAGTTACTGTAAAGATGGTAGCTGGTTCTGGAATCGTTTAACCATAGGTCCTATTTTTGACCAGACAGGAACCTGCACCCATTTTTTGGGGATTCAGGAAGATATTACTCAGCAACGTATTCACGAAGAATATATTCAGCATCAGCATACTCATGATCATTTAACCGGTTTACCGAACCAGCATGCATTCAAACAGATTCTGGAAGATATTTTTGAAGTACAGCACGAGAGCTCACAACCTTTAGTCTTGCTGTATATAGATCTGGACGACTTTAAAAATATCAACGACAGCTTAGGTCATCTGGTGGGTGACCAGATTCTCAAAAGTGTGGGCGAGCGGTTGCAAAAATTTGTTCAAGGCAATAATGTGCTATGCCGCTTTGCTGAAGATGAATTTATTTTACTGCTCTCAGGGACAGATGAGCACACTGAAGTCGAGGCGATCGCCGGAGAAATTCTTGATCTTCTTTCCATGCTGTTTATTGTCGATCAGTACAAAATACATTTAAGTGCCAGTATTGGTATCGTGGCAGATGACAGTTCAATTCATCATTCTTCTGAATTGATTTATCAGTCTGTTTTGGCGATGCAGGAAGCCAAAAGACAAGGTCGTAATATGTGGCAGTGGTATGAAAAAACCAGAATGCAGCCTGTCGCAGAAATAGACTATACGAATCTGCGTCTGGAACTCATGGAAGCGATCAATCAGGAAAATTTTGACCTGTTCTATCAGCCGTTGATTCATCCTGAAACTGGACTGGTAACAGGTGTAGAAGCTTTAATCCGTTGGTGCCATCCACAGCAGGGTTATATTTCCCCAGCGATTTTTATTCCACTTGCAGAAAGAACCGGGCAAATTATTAGCGTAGGTCAATGGGTATTGGAAAAGGCCTGTCTAGATATTGCGGATTGGAACAAGACGCACAATAGCCAGATCACAGTATCGGTGAATATTTCTCCTTTGCAATTCCGTAGAGCAGGCTTTTTGCAGGTACTTGAACATGCGCTTGAACTCAGTCAATTACCGCCGGAATTACTTAAAATTGAAATTACGGAAGGTGTCATCATTAATGGTGCAGATCGAACGATAGAAATTTTGAAAGCAGTACGTGCTTTAGGTGTACAGGTTGCCATTGATGATTTTGGTACAGGTTATTCGAGTCTCAGTTATCTGCGTCGCTTGCCGATTAATCAAATCAAGTTAGACCGTAGTTTTATTGAAGAGCTGACCCTCGATGGTCAGGATGCTGCAATTGTGCAATCGATTATTCACTTGGCACATCAGCTGGATTTGGAAGTTGTCGCGGAAGGGGTCGAAACTTTAAGTCAGGCCAGTTTGCTCTATCAACAGGGCTGTGACCTGCTACAAGGCTTCTTTTATGCAAAACCTGCGCCTTTAAATGAATTGAAGCCTGTTTATCTCGCAATGGAAAATAGTAAATTGAATTAACTCTAAAAAGTTAAGATATCAATATTTTCAACCGCTTTTCAGATAGAAAGACAATGATAAACAGGTCTAAAGAATTTTCCTATTTTATGAGCGTATCATCTTTAGAATTTGCACTTGGTACAGAAAGCGGGATAAAAAAATAAGCTTTTTAACCCCCAAAGGTTTTTAACAGTATCTAAGGCTCAGGCTGAATATTGGCTAAATTTCTTTCTTGGTTTAAATCATAATAGTTAATCACAAAGATCAACACGGCAAAAATAAAACCTAAAATGACACAGGCAGACCAGCCATAGCTTTTCCATAAATGCAGCGATAAAAATGCCCCCAGACCGGCACCTGAAAAATAACAGGTCATATAGATGGCATTAATCCGCGAGCGAGCCTGCATTGAAATTCGATAGACCAGATTCTGGTTCAAGACATGCAAACAGGAAATTCCAAAATAAGCCAGAATCAAGCCCAGGATATAAATCCATAAATAATTCTGGGCAAAGAATAAGGGAATCCAGGCCAGAATCAGTCCGCATGTGGCCAGATGCGCAATCCATTTTTCCCGATGCCTGCCAATCATTTTACCGGTCCATTGAGAGGACCAGATGCCGACCACACCCACAATACCCATGAGACCAATCTGGAAATCATTAAAATGATACGGTGCTTCAGCCAGAATAAAAGTCATGGTAGTAAAGATAATACTCAGCATGCCAAAACCCAAACCTCCGATCATACTACGCCGGATCAGCATGGGTTCTGTTCGGGCAAAGGTAAATAGTGAGCGATAAATTTGCAATATATTCATCTGTAACTGGCTTTTCGCTTTGGGTAACTGATACCACATGGCGATACTGAGCAACAAGATAGAGCAGCCACTAAATAGGTATACCGCATGCCAGGACCATAAAGTAGAAATCAGTCCTGATACAGTCCGGGCAAACAGAATGCCGACCAAAACACCACTCATCAGCAGGCCAACCACTTCGGCACTTTTATCACGTTGTGACAGGCTGGCGGCAAAAGGAATCAGAATCTGGGTGATAATAGAACAGAAGGAAGCAAGGAGGGTAAAGCCGTATAACATATGCAGATTGGTGCTGGCGGAAAGCCCAATAAGCGCCAGTCCGGTACAGAACATTAAACTACAGATATACAGCCGTTTTTCGAACAAATCCCCCAAGGGGACAAACAAAAATAACCCAGTGGCATAACCAATCTGGGTTAAAACGACAGTCCAGCCAGACTCGGCCACACTGATATGCAGATCTTCTGCAATAGAATAAATTAATGGCTGGTTAAAATAGTTACAACCCGCGCAAAGTGCGCAGGTCATAGCCATCATAAACATAAATTTTCTTGAAATTTGCCCTTGGGCTGACATCCTTGTCTCCTAAGGCTTTAGAAACTATAAGTCGCCGATAAGTTCACACGAGAAACATCTGCTTCTCGATTATCAAAAGTTTCACGTTTGCCGTGGTGATATTCTGCACCAAGATTAACCTTTGGAACTGGAGAATAAATCACGTTCGCCACATAGTCAGTTAAACGTTTATTGGTTTCAGGATTCGCGCGTGCATAGTCGCTGGAATCATCAAAATCTACAACGCTGGCATTAATGCTGCTACGTAATTTCGGTGTAAATTTATGGGTAAAGCCGATATTCAAACTATTAAACTCATTGAGTAAAAGTTCATTATTGATTGGGTCGACTGAATAATCTCCACCCCAGGCAGCCCCATCGGTTGTTGAGCCTTGGGTCAGGAAAGCTGCAATACGCTGGTCGCCGACCATATGGAAATAGTTACCCTGAATCGAGTTTTGATCATTGAGATGATAACGTCCACCAAGGCCTACACCCCAACCAACTTTTTCAATATCACCTGCATCTGTTTGCGCCTGCTTTTGATTGACAAAGCCTTGAGCCAATAAATGCAGCGGACCTGATTGATGAACATATTTAGTGGTTAAAGCAGGCAAGGCAGAAGAGCGATCACCACCGGCCATATACTCCAGACCTACATTCCAGGTATTTTCCGGATCAAGTTTGAAAGCATAGCTGACTTGAGGCGTACGTAGAACTGACCCACCCAGCAATAAACTGTAATCGACAGCTTCAGTACTAATTTCCGGTGTTGACATCAATGACCAGGCCTGACCAAACGTCCAGTTATAGTATTTTAAGTGTGCATGACGGATACGTAATCCACCATCGCCTTTACCATTGTTGGTCCAGAAGTCGGCTTCTAAACGAGCAGAAACATTCGGATTGCCTCCTAGATCTTTGGCCAGGAAACCAATCCGGCTGGCAGCCGCAGTAAAATCGGAACGGACTGAATCCGGTTCAGTAAAAGGTACTTTATTAATCTGGTTAATGGTACGTCCACGTTCTTTAGGAGTACTTTTGAAATCGACTGCACCATCAAAGCGGATCAAACCATAAACATCGACATTATCTACCATTGAACTCAGCGTTTTAGAGTCTTGCGCTTTGGCTTGTTCCTGCTGGTTCTTTAATGCAAGTTGCGCGGCTTTTTGTTGTTCTAGTTCTGCCTGGATTTGCTTTAACTGTGACTCAAGGAATTGCATACGGTCTTTAGAAGCTTCTGCTGAAAATGCCTGTGCTGAGGCAATACCACATAATGTCGCTAAAATTAATTTTTTCATTTCTTAATCCCTAAAGAAATTTTTAATCCTGAATGAAAGGAAACCTTTCTATACGTATGGTCAATATTTGGAGAAAGAGGAAGGCAGCGATTTGACCTGCCTTCCGAAGTGGGGTTTATTCTGCTTTTTGCGGATCGTATAAACGGTCTTTAATAAACAGGGCAGGAATCAAACCGCATAGGAAGTATGCTGCACCCATTACCAACAGACCTGTACCAATCGAACCATGCATCGCAAGATAACCAATCGTAATTGGAGCGAAGATTGCACCGATACGACCAATATTGAATGCACCACCCACCGCTGTACCACGAACACCAGTCGGGAAACTTTCGGTTAGATAGGTTGCATTGATGGCATATGGAATACCGTACAGGAAGCCGAAGATCAGCATCAGTACGCCAATGTTATCGGCATTATGCATATACACCACGACAGGGATAAACAGAGCCGTTCCCATGGTGCCGAAAGCAAATACAATACGGCGGCCAATTTTATCAGCAACATAACCTGCAATAATTTTGGCGAATATCATGGTCAAGAAAGTACCAATCATATAGATCGCCATTTCCTTGAATTTGATGCCTAATTCAGCTTCCAGATAACTTGGCAGCCAGTTGCTCACCCCGAAGTAACCGAATAGCAAGAAACCTGAGCTGAATGACCATAAGATAAACATTCTGCCATGGGTTTTGTCTTTAAGAATGGTGATATATGGATTGCCTTTTTTTGCATTATTATCGACGATCTGGCCAGTTCTTTTCATTTCCCGAACACGTTTCCACGATTCAGGTTCAGGCACCATAAAGTGCATCAGAATACCCAGAGCTAATGGCGCAATCGTGATCCAGTACAGCATACGCCAGCCAAACTCAGGAATAATCCAGCCTGAAAGCATGGTAATCACCAGAGAACCCAGAGTAAAACCGGTCATTAATGTTGCCAGTACTGTGGTACGGTATTTGGTTGGCACATATTCAGACATCAAGGTATTACAGGCAATATACAAGCAGCCCAGACCTAAGCAGGACAGAGTACGTAACATTGCAAATTCAGTATAAGACTGCGCAAAACCTGAGTAGGCGGACAAGATCGAGAAGGCGATAGTTGCCAGTACAATGACGCGGACACGTCCAAATTTGTCGCATGCCCATCCACCAATAAAGCCTCCGATTCCCATACCTAAAAGAGAATAACTTCCCAAGGCGCCCGCCTGTACAGAAGTCAGGCCCCATTCAGCTTTGAGACTAGTCAGACTGAAAGCCAGAATCCCGATATCTGCACCGTCACAAAGCAAAATCAGAAAAGCAAAGACAAAAGCTGTCATCCAAAGACGTTTTGGTGCCTGTTTGATGGTATCCGTGGAGGAGACATCGGTTTTATTGTCTCCTGTTACGATGGTATCGCTTGTCATTCTTATATCCTCTATATATTAAAAGTAGCATTTCCTCTGCTACCGCTAAATCCATTTTTCTTCCTCACGGAAACATAGTTTTCCTGATTTAACAGACTTGCTCTGCACGCAATAGCCGCTGCATTTATTATCAGGCTACATTCGATTCTTCACGCTTTACACTAAATCAAAATCATCTCATTGCTGGAAAATTTGATTTCGTAAATTAATTTTAAGTTCTGCCTTATGGCGATTATTCATTTAAATGAATAATCAGATTGCATTTAAAATACTTAATTCCGTATTACGAAATTAATTAATCATAAAATGATCAATTGAACAAGAGTTTTTACTCTATTTTTATTTAAAAATAACTTTTTTGAATTATGGAGTTAAAAATCCTTGATTTATAGCTTTAAAAACCTTAGTTTTATATAAAATAAAATTTCGCTATACAAAATAAATGGAGATTTTAATGGAACAGGTCGTTCAAGTAGAACAAGTTTCAGCACATGTAGCGATGGTTAAAATTCATCGACCAGAAGCGAAAAATGCCCTGAATACAGAAGTTCGCCAGAAACTTGCGGCGGCTTTTTTGCAACTGAATGACGATGAAAATGTTCGTGTCATTATTCTTACCGGTGGTGAAACAGATTTTGCAGCAGGAGCCGATCTTAAAGAACTGGCCAATGCAGAAACCATTCAAATGATGCAGCGTCGAACCGAACGTTACTGGCAGGCGATTGCACAGTGTTCAAAACCGGTGATTGCAGCTGTAAACGGGTATGCACTTGGTGGTGGCTGTGAACTGGCCATGCATGCGGACATTATTATTGCCGGGAAAAGCGCCCAGTTTGGTCAGCCTGAAGTGAAAGTGGGTGTTATGCCGGGTGCTGGTGGTACCCAGCGTTTATTCCGTGCAGTTGGCAAATTTCATGCCATGCGCATGATCATGACCGGTTGTCTGGTACCTGCGCCTGAAGCCTATCAAATTGGTCTGGTGTCCCAGGTGACTGAAGACAGTGAAACCCTTGCTACAGCCATCAAGATGGCTGAAGGCCTAGCGAAAATGCCGCCAATTGCTCTAGAGCAAATCAAGGAAGTGGCTTTACTGGCGGAAGATGTGCCGCTTAATGCCGGACTTACCCTGGAACGTAAGTCTTTCCAGATGCTGTTCTCATCCGAAGATCAAAAAGAAGGCATGCAGGCCTTTATCGAAAAACGTAAACCAAATTATCAGGGACGATAAGCATGAGTATTCAGATTCAGAAAATCGGCATTATTGGTGTAGGCACGATGGGTGCAGGTATTGCCCAGATCGCGATTCAGTCTGGTCATGATGTGATACTGTTTGATGCCAAAGAAGGGGCAGCCGAACAGGCAAAGGACAAACTGGCCAAAACATTAAATACCTTGGCAGATAAAGGTAAATTCAGCCATGAAAAAGCCGCTGAAGATATTGCTCATCTGTCGACTGCCCAGCAGCTAGAAGACCTGAAAGATTGTGACTTGATTGTTGAAGCAATTATTGAAAATCTGGAAATCAAGCAAAAACTGATGCAGCAATTGGAAGGAATTATAAAACCAGAAGCGATTCTGGCATCTAATACGTCTTCGCTGTCGATCAGTGCAATTGCTGCCAATTGCAGTCAGCCAGAGCGTGTTGCCGGTTATCACTTCTTTAATCCGGTCCCACTCATGAAAGTAGTCGAAGTGATTGAAGGCTTTAATACCCGTACTGATATTGTGGATGCACTTACTCAGTTATCGACCAAGATGGGACATCGCCCGGTAAAAGCCAAAGATACCCCGGGATTTATCATTAACCATGCTGGTCGTGCCTTTGGTAGCGAAGCCTATGCGATTTTGAACGAAAATGTCACTCCATTTTATGACATTGATCGCATCTACCGTGACGGGATTGGTTTCAAGATGGGGCCATTCGAGTTAGGTGATCTGACCGGTATGGACGTATCTCATCCGGTGAGCGAATCTATTTATCACCAATATTATGAAGAAGCGCGTTACCGCCCAAGCGTGATTACCCGCCAGCGTTTTATTGCTAAACAGCTAGGCCGTAAAACTGGTAAAGGTTTTTATGATTACACTTCAGGTAGCAAAGTAGGTGATGTAGCTCCCACATTGGTTGAAAAACTGGCGCAATATCCAGCAGTTTGGCTAGGCACCGAATATGAGCAAGACCATCAGGCGCTTGAGCAGTATCTGCAACAGTTCAATATTCAGATCGAGCAAACTGAAACACCTTCGGCAGATGCCTTAATCTTAATTGCCACTTATGGTGAAGATGCAACTTCAGCCGCTGTTCGTTATCAGGTGGCACCTCAGCAAGTGGTGTGTATCGACCTACTGTATGGGCTGAATAAACACCGCACCTTAATGCCAACTTTTGTGACCAAGCCTGAACTGACCCAAGCGGCTCAATCGATTTTCAATCTGGATGGTGTGACTGCGAGTGTAATTCAGGAAAGCGTTGGCTTTGTGGCTCAACGTGCTTTGGCAATGATTGTGAATCTCGGCTGTGATATTGCCCAGCAAGGCGTCGCGACAGTTGAAGACATCAATGTTGCGGTAAAACTAGGCCTCGGTTATCCGCATGGCCCAATTGAATGGGGCGATGTGCTGGGTGCTGAAAAAATTCTGAAAATTCTGGATCGCATGACTGCGATTACCCGTGACCAGCGTTATCGTCCAAGTCCTTGGTTGCGTCGCCGCGTTCAGCTTGGTCTACCTCTTGTTCATACAACACATTAATTAGAAAGTTAAAGGAATAACACTCATGTTAAATGCCTATATTTATGATGGTTTACGTTCACCAATCGGTCGCCATGCAGGAAGTCTGGCAAGCGTACGTCCAGATGATCTGGCAGCTACAGTCATTAAAAACCTGCTGGAAAAAACCGGTATTCCGGCAGCAGATGTAGAAGATGTAATCTTTGGTAGCACCAACCAGGCCGGTGAAGACAGCCGTAATGTGGCACGTTTTGCAGCATTGTTAGCAGGTATGCCGGTAACAGTTCCGAGTCAGACGGTAAACCGATTATGTGCTTCAGGTCTCGGTGCTGTGATTGATTCGGCACGTGCCATTACTGCAGGTGAAGGCGAGTTGTACATTGCTGGTGGCGTAGAAAGTATGACCCGCGCACCTTTTGTGATGGGTAAAGCAGAAAGCGCTTATTCACGTGATGCCAAAATTTATGACACCACGATTGGTACACGTTTCCCGAACCGTAAATTCACGGATCAGTTTGGCGCGCACAGCATGCCTGAAACAGGTGATAACGTGGCTGAAGAATTTGGCATTAGCCGTGAACAAGCTGATACATTTGCAGCTGCATCACAAGCCAAATATCAGGCTGCAAAAGAAGCGGGATTCTTTGAAGGTGAAATTACCCCAATTGAAGTTTCTCAAGGACGCAAATTGCCGCCTAAACAAGTCACAGAAGATGAACATCCACGTGCATCTTCAACATTTGAAGCTTTATCCAAGTTAAAACCGCTATTTGAAGGTGGTGTAGTAACAGCGGGTAATGCATCAGGAATCAATGACGGCGCTGCAGCACTGATTATCGGCAGTGAAAAAGTTCAGGAACAGTATGGCTTAAAACCTTTGGCTCGTATCCTGTCTTCTGCAGCCGCTGGCATTGAGCCACGCATCATGGGTGCAGGCCCAATTGAAGCGATTAAAAAGGCAGTACAACGGGCTGGTTTAACTCTGGACGATATGGACGTAATTGAGATTAATGAAGCCTTTGCCAGTCAGGTATTATCTTGCCTGAAAGGTCTGGATGTCGCTTTGGATGATCCGCGTGTCAATCCAAATGGTGGTGCGATTGCCATTGGTCATCCACTAGGCTGTTCGGGTGCGCGTTTGGCTTTAACTGTTGCACGTCAGTTACAGCGTACTGGTAAAAAATATGCCGTGATCAGTCTGTGTATCGGTCTGGGTCAAGGTCTGGCGATGGTGATTGAAAACCCTGAAGCTGCATAACAGTTTTAGTAATCTCCTTAATGCCATGTATCTATGATATGCATGGCATTCTTTATTGGGATTTTTCTTTCAAAATAAAAATCCCTGCACATGCAGGGGTTGATTACATCACTGTAATGATTTACTTACGGGCAGTGACTAATAAAGTCGCTGAACCAAAAGCATAAACTTTACCTTCTTTATCGATAATTCGGCCTTCTGAGGTCAGTACATTGCGTCCAATCCGGATAACTTCACCAATAGAGGTATAGGTTTCGCCGCTTTTCATCGCTTTCAGCATTTTTACATTCAGGTCGATGGTCGAAAAACTGACACCTGCATCTACTGTCGTGTGTACGGCAGCGCCAGTGGCACTATCTAGAACCGTTGCACAAAAGCCGCCATGAATACCACCCTGTAAATTGTAATGGCGCTGATCAGGACGCACTTCATATTCCACATAGTTTTCGCGAACCAAGGTTAGGCGCATGGGAATAATTTCACTCATGGCTGAACTGGAAATTTCCCCATTCTTAATTGCGGTGAGATATTCAAGTCCGTTTAGTTGTGATGTTGGCATATCAACTCCTTGTAATGATTTATTTCGCTTTATGAAATAATATTCTGTTTTTCTAAATTTATGATATAACAGATAGTGATCGAAATGCTATATTTTTCCAGGATGGAATGATGACAATAAAAAATCTCGTCACAGATGCTGAATGGCAGGCACGTTGTGAACTCGCAGCACTTTATCGCATTATCGCGCATTACCGGATGACGGATCTGATCGATACTCACATCAGTTTAAGAGTCCCTGATCAGCCTGACTGTTTTCTGATTAATCAGTATGGTGTCGCTTTTGAAAAAATGTGTGCTTCAACGCTGGTCAAGATTAATCATGAAGGGCAGGTCGTAGAAAGCTATGAACAGGACAAGCCGGTGAATATGGCTGGCTTCATCATCCACTCCGCAATTCATGAAGCACATGCTCATCTGAACTGTGTTATTCATACGCATACCGCAGATGGCATAGCAGTTTCTGCACAGAAACACGGACTTCTGCCCATTTCCCAGCACGCCATGAAGTTTTATCAGCAGGTGGCCTATCACGAATATGAAGGCGTGGCACTTTCAACAGATGAACAAGAACGCCTGATTCAGGACCTGGGCGGCCATCGCGCCATGATTTTACGCAATCACGGACTTTTAACGGCGGGCGAAACCATTGCACGGGCCTTTCATGAAATCTATTTTCTAGAGCGTGCCTGTCAGGCACAGGTGAAGGCCTTAAGCGGCGGTGCCGAACTGCATTATCCAAGTGAAGATGTACGAATTAAAACCGCCAAGCAGTTCGCCAGTCCTTTAGTTGAACCGATTTTACAGCGTGCCTGGCAGGCCGCTTTGTCTTTGATTGAGCATCAATATACGGAGTATGCATCATGATTGTGATATCCAGTACTGTGCCGAATATTGAAGCAATTCTGGTGAAGTCTTTTCAGAAATATGCCCCTGAGGGCAGTTTTTGTACATTGGACAGCCCGGAAGCAGAACTGGCGACCACAGCAGCTTCGTGGTTTCCAGATCTGGAAAAACTCCAAAAACTTCCAGAACTTGGTCTAATTCATTCGATTGCTGCAGGAGTCGAACATTTAAATTTAAACGAGATTAGAGCTGACCAGTCAGTCTGTCGGGTACTGGATCCACATCATCAAAAGGGCATGTTTGATTATCTGCTTTGGGGTGTGCTGTATTTTCAGCGTTATTTTGACCGCATGATCCAGCAGCAAAAGCAGCAGTTATGGAAACAGTATCGTCAAAGTTATAGTCATCATATCCAGATCGGGATTATGGGCCTTGGCCATATGGGCGGTTATGTGGCAAAACGTTTTGCCGACATGGGCTATCAGGTGTCTGGATGGTCCAATTCCCCAAAAGAGATTGCTCAGGTCAAAAGCTATGTAGGCCAAGAACAGCTTTCCGAGTTCCTGGCCCACAGCCAGATATTGATTAATCTGCTGCCACTCACTGAAGAAAACACCGGTATTCTTTCTGCTGAATTATTTCAACAGTTACCTGAACACGCTGCTCTTATTCAGGTGGGTCGTGGGCAGCATTTAATCGAGCAGGATCTACTCAATGCACTGGATTCAGGTCATCTCCGTGGCGCAATTGTCGACGTATTTGAACAGGAGCCATTAGCTGCTGAACATCCATTCTGGCAGCATGAAAAGATCGTAGTTACACCACATGTCGCCTCACATGCGCCTATGTCTGTGGTGGTGGAACAGATTCTGGAAAATGACCGACGCTTAAATCTCGGGCTGGATTTGTGCCATCAGGTAGATGTCAATAAGGGCTATTAAGTGTAGGGATACAGGCAAAAAATAAGGAAATTAATGATGTGGGAAACGATTCAAACTCAGGTTCAGCAAGGCGTCGCGACCTTAAGCTTTAACCGCCCGGATTCACTCAACAGTTTTAACCGGCAAATGCATGAGGAAGTGCAGCAGGTGCTGAAAAACTGGAATAAAGATCCGGATATTCGGGTGATTGTGATTCGCGGTAATGGCCGGGCGTTTTCAGCAGGACAGGATTTAAAAGAACGTGCTGGACAGCTCGGCAATGTGCCTTTGCCACCGCAAGGCTCGCTGGCCAAATATTATAATCCTTTGATCAACCTGATTCGTAAAAGTCCCAAACCGGTGCTTGCGGCAGTAAATGGTGTGGCTGCCGGTGCAGGGGCCAATATCGCGCTGGCTTGCGATCTGGTTATTGCCAAGGAAAGTGCCAAATTTATTCAAGCCTTTTCTAAAATTGGCTTAATTCCTGATGCCGGCGGCACCTGGATGTTGCCACGTTTAATCGGTTATGCACGTGCCATGGCACTCACTTTTCTGGGCGAGCCGGTGCATGCAAAAGAGGCCGCTGAAATGGGCATGATCTGGAAAATGCTTCCAGATACAGAATTTGATGCTTATATCGACGAAATTGCACAGCGATTAGCTCAACAGCCGACCTATGCACTGGCTTTAACCAAACAGGCCTTGCAACGCAGTGCTGAAAATAACATGGACCAGCAACTGGAGCTGGAACAAAACCTGCAATATCTGGCTCTGAGCAGTCAGGACTATAAAGAAGGTGTCCAGGCTTTTATCGAAAAACGCCCTGTACAATTTACCGGATGCTAAGGAGAGCATTTATGAAAATTCAGACCCGTATTACCGAGCTTTTAGGCATTCGTTATCCAATTATTCAGGGCGGCATGATGTGGGTCGGTACCGCAGAAATGGCCAGTGCCGTATCTAATGCTGGTGGCTTGGGAACATTAACGGCATTGACTCAACCGACGCCTGAAGCCTTGGTCAAGGAAATTGCACGCTGCCGAGAAATGACCGATCAGCCTTTTGCGGTCAATCTGACTTTATTGCCCGCTGTGAATCCGCCGCCATATGCAGAATACCGACAGGCGATCATTGAAAGCGGTATCAAGATCGTAGAAACAGCAGGCAACAAGCCTCATGAACATATTGAGGCGTTTAAGCAACACGGCATTATTGTCATTCATAAATGTACTTCCGTCCGTCATGCGCTTTCAGCACAAAGAATTGGCGCAGATGTTATTTCGATTGATGGTTTTGAATGTGCGGGCCATCCGGGTGAAGACGATATTCCTGGCATGATTTTAATTCCTGCGGCAGCAGATCAGCTCACTGTGCCGATTGTGGCCAGTGGCGGTTTTGCTGATGGTCGTGGTCTGGTCGCAGCTTTGGCTTTGGGTGCCGAAGGCATCAATATGGGTACACGCTTTTGTGCCACTCAGGAAGCCCCGATCCATCCAAACATCAAACAGTTTTATGTCGATAATGATGAAAGGGCGACACATCTTTTGTATCGACAGTTCCGAAATACCGCCCGTGTTGCCAAAAATGCAGTATCTGATCTAGTCGTTAAAATGAGTGAAGATCCAAATCTGCAATTTGAACAGATTCGTCCCTATGTCAGCGGTTTAAAAGGCAAGCTCGCTTTAGAAAATGGCGATGTGGATGCGGGAGTTCTGACTGCAGGTCAAGTGATGGGATTGATTCATGACATTCCGACTTGTCAGGCGCTGATCGAAACTATCATGCAAGATGCAGAGCAAATTATTCATCAACGTCTGACTCATTTCTTGGCTCGTTGAACCATTTCATTGACGATCAAACAAAAAAGCCATTCCGTCATGAATGGCTTTTTTTCATCCTGAAGATTTTTTATTTTTAAATGGGAAATTTCATCGAATGACTAGATTTTATTCTTTAAATTATATTATAGTGGATTTAAAACATAATTTCGTATTATGAAATTAATTGTCATAAATATACAAATTAGAACTCATACAAGGGAATTACGATGAGAAATTATATTGCGCCATTAAAAGACATGAAGTTTGTCCTGAAAGACCTGTTAAACGTTGAACAGAAATATCAGGGCTATGCAAAATTCGCAGACAAGGTTTCTATGGATATTATGGAGCAATATCTGGAAGTCGCTGCGGACTTTTGCCAAAACGAACTTCTACCGATTAATGCGACAGGCGACCAGCAGGGTTGCCGTTTGCAGAATGGCGTCGTAACCACCCCGGATGGGTTTAAAGCAGCTTATGACAAATATGTAGAACTCGGCTTTACCTCATTAACTGGTGACGAAGCATATGGCGGTCAGGGCTTCCCGACCTTATACCGTATTGCCATTTCTGAAATTATTACCGCAACGAACTGGTCTTGGGGCATGTACCCAGGCCTGTCCCATGGTGCCATGCGTACTTTAGAGCACCACGGTAGCGATGAACAGAAACAGAAGTTTCTGGTACCTTTAATTGCAGGCCGCTGGACGGGAACCATGTGCTTGACTGAATCTCATGCCGGTTCTGACCTAGGTTTAATCCGTACCAAAGCAGTGCCAAATGAAGACGGCAGTTACAGCATCAGTGGCGAGAAAATCTTTATCTCAGCCGGTGAACATGATCTGGCTGAAAATATCGTGCATATCGTATTGGCACGTTTGCCAGATGCACCTGCGGGAACCAAAGGTATTTCGCTGTTTATTGTGCCGAAATACAATCTGGATGAAGCTGTTAATGTGGCTTCCCGTAATGGCGTGGTATGTAGCGCTCTTGAACACAAGATGGGCATTCACGGTAACGCGACCTGTGTGCTGAATTTTGATAATGCCAAAGGTTTCCTGATTGGGCCTGAAAATCGCGGCCTAAACTGCATGTTTACCTTTATGAACTCGGCACGTATCGGTACAGCCATTCAAGGCTTGGCAGCAGCAGAGTCTTCTTACCAGGGGGCATTGGCTTATGCCCAAGACCGTCTGGCGATGCGTTCACTTGAAGGTGCGAAAGCGCCAGGCCAACCTGCAGATCCGATTATCGTGCATCCGGCAGTACGTAACATGCTGCTGACTCAAAAGGTGTTTGCAGAAGGTTCACGTGCACTTGCATATTATCTGGCGACCTATGCCGATATTGCTGAAGCCACTGACAGCCCGGAAGAAAAGAAAGCAGCTGAAGACCGTCTGGCATTATTAACCCCAATTGCCAAAGCATTAATGACTGAAACTGGCATAGAAGCGGCTAAACATGGTATGCAGATTTTCGGTGGTCACGGTTATATTGCTGAACATGGCATGGAACAGATTGCCCGTGATGCACGTATTGCCAGCCTCTATGAAGGAACCACTGAAATTCAGTCTATCGATTTACTGGCGCGTAAAGTGCTGGGTTCAAAACTGGGTCTGCTGACCGCATTAACCGATGAAATCCAAGCTTATGTGAAAGAGCACCAACAACATGCCCAGTTTAACCAGCACGTTGCACAAGTGAGCAAGTTGACTAAACAATGGCTGGAATTAACCAGAACCATTCAGGAGCAGGCTCAGCAGTCTGCCAATGAAATTGGGGCAGCATCAGTTGACTACCTATATTTCTCTGGTTATGTCGTGTCCGCTTATTTGTGGCTGAAAATGGCAATTGCTGCGCAGCAGAAAATTGAAGAAGGCAATACTGATCCGTTCTATGCAGCCAAGATCAAAACTGCACAATTCTTCTTTGCACGTATTTTGCCAAGAACTTCAACCCACCTTGCCAATATACAGGCGGGTGGTGAAAGCCTGTTCTTGCTTGAACCTGAAGAGTTCAAATTCGATTAAACTTTCTGACCCACAATACTCGTGTCGTGGGTCTTTTTTTAATAATTTTGCATCCTCACCCCATTCAAATATTGAGATTTAGTCTCGGGTATTGAATAAACCATAAAATAACAAGATCAGGAGTCTATATGGATTTAGACATGATTACTCGACAGTTTCCTTATGCTGATCTGCAACTTACTTTTCATGAAGTCGGACAGCGTTCTGCATTTCCCACTATTATTCTGATTCATGGCACCGGTGGAAATACCGACAAGCATTTCAGCTATATTTTTCCGATGCTGGGTATTCATCAGCGGGTTTTATCCATTGATTTGCATACCCCCGATAAAGCTGATCTAAAGGTGACCGATTTTAGCCAGCAGGTTGAAGCACTGATTCAGCATGCGGTTGCAGAAGATGAAATCATTACAGTGGTCGGCTATTCACTCGGTGCCGTGATTGCTGCACAAGTAGCAGCCAGTTTAAAACAGCGCGTAGCGCGTTTGATCCTGTTGGCTGGTTGGACCAAAACCAGCTCGGTACAGCAACTACGGACGACTATCTGGCAACAGTTATTTAATGAACAATCTGTGGCCTTGCCTCATTTTGTCAATTATTGCCTGTATAGCGATGATTATCTGTCTGCACGAAGTGAACAGCAGGTGTTGGATCTGGCACGTTTTGTTAAACCTTCCCAAGATGCAGCCAAACAGCGCGAACTGAATTATCACATTGATATTACATCAGCTTTGTCTGACATCTGTGCAGAAACTCTAGTCGTTGCCTGTCGTGAAGACCGTATGGTGCCTGTAGCCCAAGCAAAACTGCTGTTTGCTTCAATTTCGAACAGTCGCTATATCGAAATTTCTTCAGGACATGCGCTCTATATCGAAGCGCCGGCAGAAGTGGTGCAACTGGTGAATCAGTTTAGCCAGCATCCACAGCAGTATCCGGCCAATCAAAAAATCCAGCCGTCGATGCCTTAAAACAGGAGAAAAATAATGCAAGCTCAAGGACAGCGCAGCAAGATTTTAATTGTAGGCAGTGGTTTTGGTGGATTAGGCATGGCAATACGCCTTAAGCAGCAGGGCATTCATGATTTTAAAATCATTGAACGGGCAGCAGAAGTCGGTGGAACATGGCGTGACAATACCTATCCCGGGGTTGCCTGTGATGTACCTTCCCATTTATATTCTTTTTCTTTTATTAAAAATCCCCACTGGTCACGCGTCTTTCCGCAAGGAGCAGAAATTCAGCGTTATTTAATTCAGTGCTGTGATCAGGAAAATATCCGGCCCCATATTGATTTTCATACCCAACTGGAAAAGGCCAGCTGGAATGCACGAGAACGCATCTGGGAAGTACAGACCTCTATAGGTCTGTATCAGGCTGAGATTTTAATTACCGCAACCGGGCATCTGGCAGATGAGCATCTCCCGAAAATTCCGGGGCTGGAAGAATTTGAAGGCCAAGTGATGCATTCCGCGCGCTGGAACCACGAGCTGAATCTGGAAAATCAACATGTCGTTGTGGTGGGTTCTGGTGCTTCTGCCATCCAGCTTGTACCGGAAATTGCAAAAACGGCCAAAAGCCTGACTGTCTTGCAACGTAGTGCGCCATATATTTTGCCCCGACCAGACCGACCTTATTCTGAATCAGAAAAACAGCTTTTCCGCAAAGATCCGGACAGTATGTCAATCTTAAGACATTCCTTGTTTTGGGGTAATGAATACAATTTTGCCCAGCGCCGTAATCTGAAAAGCCAGATTGAGCGGGTCAAGAAAAACTGCCTGCAATTCTTAAAACATCAGATTTCAGATCCTGAATTACAGCGCAAACTTACGCCGAATTATGAACCTGGTTGTAAGCGCTTATTGCTTTCTAATGATTATTATCCGACTTTTTTAAAACCCCATGTCACCCTTGAAGATTCAGCATTAGCACAAATGACCAAGGATGGTGTTATAAGCCAGACTGGAAATAAATTTTCTGCAGATATCATCGTATTTGCCACCGGTTTTGAAGCGGCACGTCCACCCTATGCCGCAAAGGTGGTGGGTAAACAGGGTTTAAGCCTGGAGCAGCAATGGTCCAGCGGTATGCAGGGTTATCAGTCAACGACCGTACACAACTTTCCAAATCTGTTCATCCTGAATGGCCCCAACACCGGAAGTGGGCATAATTCAGCGCTTTATTTTCTGGAAACCCAGTTTGATTTGATTCTAGATGCCTTGCAGTTTTTTGAGCAGGAACAGATTCAGGTCTTTGAAGCAGATCAGAGTGCTGAAAATAGCTATATGCAGGAGCTACAGCAGCTTTCCCAAGGTAGTGTCTGGTTATCGGAAAGCTGTAAAAGCTGGTATCTGGACCCGGTCAGTCGCAAGCTGACTTTGGTCTGGCCGGATTATGCTCATTCATTTAGGGATAAAAATCAGCATTTTATTCGTAGCGGTTATCACTACCAGTATGTTGAATCGAGACAGCAGAAAGTGGTTTAAAAATATTTAATTAAAATCAAAATCTTATGGTTTAAATGATACAAAATAATTGTAAATCCAGGACAGGAGTATAGTCATGAGCAGTCAGCCATGGATGGAAGAATATAAAAAGTGGAATATCAATCCGGAGTTTACCCGGCCAGATCCTGAGAAAACCCTGAGCACGATAATTGCTGAGAATTTGGTAAAATTTCAGGATAAAACCGCATTTATCTATCTAGATCGCAAATTCAGCTATCACGATATCGATGTGTATAGCCAGAAACTGGCTAGCTATTTACAGAGTCTTGGGCTGACTGCTGGCAGCCGTATTGCGGTGATGTTACCGAATATTATTCAATATCCAATCGCTACCTTTGCCATTATTCGGGCCGGTTATGTGCTGGTCAATGTCAACCCCATGTACACCCAGCGCGAGCTCTATCATCAGCTTCAGGATTCAGGTGCAGAAGCCTTGATTATCCTGGGACAGACTTTGGAGCAATTAACAGCATTAGAGGAATGTCCTCAACTCAAATATGTTATTTCGACGCATTCGCCGGATTTTATTCAAGAGCAGCAAAGTGCTATTTATAGTCAGGCAACACAATATCCGGATAAACAGTTCTTTGACTTTAGGCAGGCAATAAATCAGGTAGAAATTATTGATTTCAAAACACCTGTACAGCATCAGGAAGATACGGTCATTCTGCAATACACGGGAGGTACCACAGGTGTTTCTAAAGGTGCAGAACTGAGCCATCGCAATATTTTATTTAATATCGCCCAGAACAGTACCGTATTTATCAGCCATTTTGGTGACCGCTATGCCACTGAAAATGAATATGTATTCTGTGCCTTGCCGCTGTATCACATTTATGGATTTACCATCTGCCTGTTCAGTTATGGTTTAAGCCGTGGTTTCGCCAATGTTCTGATTCCAAATCCGAGAGATCTGGATGCTTTGGCGGATCAATACCAGAAACATCCACCCACTGTTTTCCCTGGGGTGAATACCATGTTTAATGCACTGGGACATCATCCACGTTTTCGTGAACTGGATCATTCAAACCTGAAAACTACAACTGGCGGGGGAGCATCGATTTTAAAAAATACGGCAAATTTATGGTATGAGGTCACAGGCTGCCAGATTTATGAAGGCTACGGACTTTCTGAAACCTCACCAACTGCAACTTTTAACCCGCCTTTAAGCCGGCGATTTAGTGGCACGATTGGCTTGCCATTGGCAGGGACTGAAATTCTGATTCTGAATGATGAAGGAAAACCTGTAGAGCTTAATCAGGCTGGAGAAATAGCCATACGTGGTCCACAGGTGATGAAAGGATACTGGCAGCAAGCCGAAGCAACAGCACAGGTATTTACCAAAGATGGATTCTTCCTGACAGGTGATATCGGTTGTATGGACGAGCAGGGCTATATCACCATTCTGGACCGAAAAAAAGACATGATTCTGGTGTCCGGATTTAATGTTTATCCCAATGAGCTGGAAGGCGTACTGTCCAAACACCCTAAGATACTGGAATGTGCAGTGATTGGTATTGATGATGAAAAATCTGGACAGGTACCCAAGGCATTTATTGTGAAACAGGATGAAACTCTAACCCAAGATGAAATCATGACTTATCTGAAGCAGCAACTGACCAGTTATAAATTGCCGAAATACATTGAATTTGTGTCCGAACTACCAAAGTCTGCAGTAGGCAAAATTCTGCGTCGTGAACTGCCTCGTACTGTTCAGCCCAGCGCTAAGGCCTGTTAAGGAATGATCTAATCCATTATCTTTAAAATAAAAAAGGAATCGCAAGATTCCTTTTTTACTGCTTGCAGGCTTATCGCTGCTGGATAACTTTTTTGCTTTTCAGTTCTTCCATTTCAGCAGAACTTAAATATTGACTCAAAATGGCATCAGTATCTTCACCCAGACAAGGTGGGGCCTTTTTATATTCTACCGGTGTCTTGGAGAGTTTAATCGGTGAACCGATTGAGGTGTAATCTTCACGTAAAGTATGCGGCATCTGAATCACCATATCGCGTGCCAATACCTGTTCTTCTTGCAAAGTCTGTTTCAGGTCATTGATCATTCCTACCGGCACTTTAACCGCATGGATTAAATCCACCCAGGTTTTTGCCGGTCTAGTATAGAAATGAGCCTGTAGAACTGTGGTCAATTCTTCACGATGTGTAACACGTCCAGAATTTTTTAAGAAGCGAGGATCTTCTGCCACCTTAGCCAGACCAACGGCCTGACACAAAGCTTGAAATTGCAGATCATTACCACAGGCGATAATAAATTCACCTTCCTGGGCTTTAAACACCTGATAGGGCACAATATTGGCATGTGCATTTCCGAAGCGACCGGGGACTTTGCCTGAGGTGAGATAATTCATGGCCAGAACAGAGAGGGAAGCAACCTGGGTATCTAACAGCGCCATATCAATATACTGACCTTCACCGGTTTTCTCACGGGACAACAAAGCCGCCTGAATGGCAATTGCGGCATATAAGCCGGTGGTCAGATCGGCAAAGGCCAGACCTGCTTTTTGCGGGCCACCACCGGGCAGGTCATCACGTTCCCCCGTAACACTCATCATGCCGCCCATACCCTGAACAATGAAGTCATAACCTGGCTCTTGCGCACGCGGACCGTTCTGGCCAAAACCGGTAATGGAACAATATACCAGTCGCGGATTTAGCTGGCTCAGACTTTCATAATCTAGCCCATATCGTTTCAACGAACCGGCTTTATAGTTTTCAATGACTACATCACTCTGTTCAGCAAGTTTTTTGATAATACTTTGACCTTCAGGTGTAGATAAATCGATTGCAACCGAATGCTTGCCACGGTTGGCTGACAGGTAATAAGCCGATTCATGGGTATCTTGCTGCTGATTATTTTTAAGCCAGGGTGGTCCCCAGATACGGGTATCATCCCCATGATCCGGTTTTTCAATCTTGATCACTTCTGCACCCAGATCAGCCAGAATCTGGCTACACCAGGGCCCAGCCAAAATCCGGCTTAAATCCAGTACACGAAATCCTGTTAAGGCACCCATTATTACGCTCCCTGTTCGATCTTATTCAAATGACATATCGTTCTAATCCCTCTTTTTAAAGCTATATGAAAATGAAAGAACAATCAACTTTATGATAATAAATTTCGCATAACAAAATAAAATATCCAAAATGATTGAATATTCATCTTATTTTCTTTAGCCTGATGCAAATATAAGCATGAATGAGGAACAAGAGGTAACTGATAAAAAGGAAAAAACGATCTCCCGGACAGGATTAAAAAAGGAGTCAATCAGGTGAATTAAAAACGGATTAGCCTTAAAGCATATTCATTAGCGGAATAGCTTTAAATATAAAAAGATCATGAAAACCTAAGGATAGGAAAACAGAGATTTAAATATGACGGATTTAGCGAGAGAATTAGAAAAGATTAAACCCACAACCAAACGAACCCAGCAAATTGCTTTTATTTTCGCCTTTCTGGCTTTACTGGTGGATGGCGCGGACATGTTGCTGCTGTCTTTCAGTTTAAATAGCCTGAAAGCAGAGTTTGGTCTCAGTAATCTGCAGGCCGGTGCACTGGGCAGTTTTACCTTAGCAGGTATGGCGATTGGTGGCTTTATAGGTGGCTGGGCCTGTGACCGTCTAGGTCGTGTACGTACCGTGGTCATTTCGATTCTGGTATTTTCTATATTGACCGCAGCCTTAGGCTTTGCACAAAACTTTGAACAGTTCGCTGTTTTACGCTTTCTTTCTGCCTTTGGCATAGGCTCTTTATATATTGCAGCCAATACGCTCATGGCTGAATATGTTCCAACTGAATATCGCACCACGGTTTTAGGTACCTTACAGGCAGGATGGACCGTTGGTTATATTGTGGCCACTGTACTGGCAGGCTGGATCATTCCAGAATATGGCTGGCGAACCCTATTTTTTATTGCCATTATTCCCTCGATTATGGCGATTTTTATCCAGAAACTGGTTCCTGAGCCAGAATCCTGGCAGCGTGCACGTTTGCAGCGTCTATATGCCCCAGCTGAAATCACAGCACAGCAGCCCGCCAAAAAAAGTACAGTCAAAGAAATCTTCGCGGATCCTGCGAATCGCAGAATGTTCATCTTGTGGATTTTTACGGCTGGGTTCCTGCAGTTTGGCTATTACGGTGTAAATAACTGGATGCCTGCTTATCTAGAATCTGAATTACACATGAACTTTAAATCAATGGCGGGTTATATGATCGGGACTTATGTCGCCATGATTTTTGGTAAAGTTCTGGCCGGCTTTGCTGCAGACCGTTTAGGTCGACGCGCCGTTTTCTCGTTTGGCGCGATTGGTACGGCAATTTTCCTACCGGTAATTGTGCTGTTCAACACCCCGGATAATATTGCCTATCTGCTGATTTTCTTCGGCTTCCTATATGGCATTCCATATGCGATTAATGCCACATATATGACTGAAAGCTTTGCGACATCGATCCGTGGTACAGCAGTCGGTGGTGCTTATAATGCAGGTCGTATTGGGGCCATGTTTGCACCTGCGATTATTGGCGCAGCAGCGAGTGGTGGTTCAATTGGCTTAGGCTTCCTGATTATGGGGGGTGCCTATTTCTTGTGTGGCGCAGTGTCCGGGATATTCATTAAAGACCGTCAATACGATCCACAAAAGGCATAATTTCAATTTATAAAAAAGAGCCTGAATTCAGGCTCTTTTTTATATTCTTCAATTAAAGCTATATTTCTATTTGTTTATTCCTGATCCGTTTCTTTATGCAGATGAATACTTTTTAAACCATCATTTACTTTATTGAGCAGATGAATTAGGGTAACCACATCATCAAAAGCCAGCTTATTTAAGGCCTGACCATAAAAATCAAAGAAATCAGCTTGCAAGTTGTCCCATGTTTCCAAGCTGGGATGTAGCCAAAGCAGTGGATCTAATTCATCAGCATCAGGTGAATTTCACCATGGCCTCGACCCCATTCCTGAATGACCTGTCCAATACCGTGGCGGAACAGCATGACAAGGTTGATTCACTAAAAATTTTCCTGTGTGCTGGTGCACCCATTCCGGGGCCATTGGTACAAAAAGCCCGGGAAATTCTGGGCGTTAAAGTCATATCCGCTTGGGGTATGACCGAATGTGGTGCAGTGACGCTGACCCGACCTGAAGATGAGGATGAACACTCTTTCAATACGGATGGCATCGCTTTACCTGGTGTTGAAATCAAGATCGTGAATAAAAAAGGTCAGACCAAAGCCGTGAATGAATCCGGGCGTTTGATGATCCGCACCTGTTCAAATTTTGGCGGTTATTTAAAACGTCCACATTTGAATGATACGGATGCCGAAGGCTGGTTTGATACTGGCGATATTGCCTATCAGGACGAGCATGGCTATATTCGGATTTGCGGACGTAAGAAGGATGTGATTATTCGTGGTGGAGAAAATATTCCGGTCGCAGAAATTGAATCATTACTATATAAACATCCGAATATTGCAACAGTAGCTTTAGTCGCGTATGCAGATGAGCGAATGGGCGAGCGTGCCTGTGCAATCATCAAGCTGAAAGATCAGACAAAACCGTTAAGTTTTAATGAGCTGGTAGAATTCCTGAAAACCCATAATCTGGCTATGCAGTATCTGCCGGAACGCCTGGAAATCTGGGAGGATATTCCGATGACCCCATCGGGAAAAATCCAGAAGTTTAAACTCAGAGAATTACTGGCTCAGCATATTGCCTCAACGGCAGTTGAAGCGAACTAAATCTGGGAATAAATAGATAAATTAAACCCTGAATAATCTTGCATCATTCAGGGTTTTTCTTATTCAAAAAGAAGCGATCTAAAAGGTTAATACGAATTTTAGATTAACTTCTACTTTAATAATTTTAATAAAGCTTCAGCCGTTGCAGCAGAAGAGGCGGGGTTTTGTCCAGTAATGAGCAGACCATCTTGTTGCACGTATACCTGCCAGTCCTCAGTTTTGGAATATTTCCCACCTTTTTCTTTCAGCATGTCTTCTACTAAAAATGGGACAACATCGGTTAGGCCTACGCCGTCTTCTTCGGTATTGCTGAAACCGGTGACTGTCTTGCCTTCTACAATCGAATGACCTTCGGCATCTTTCACATCACGCAGGACACCCGGTGCATGACAGACCAGCGCAACAGGTTTATCTGCCTGTAAAGTCTGCTCAATTAAAGAAATAGAATTCTGGTCTTTGGCTAGATCCCATAATGGACCGTGACCACCCGGATAGAACACGGCATCAAAATCCTGATTTAAGACTTCACTCAACTTATGTGTATTAGCAAGAGCCTGCATGGCCACTTCATCTGCTTCAAAGCGTTTGGTGGTTTCGGTTTGCGCATCCGGCTCATTACTTTTTGGATCTAGCGGTGGCTGACCACCTGCAGGAGAAGCCAAAACTACCTCTGCACCTGCATCGACAAAGGTGTAATAAGGTGCAGCCAGTTCTTCCAGCCAGAAGCCGGTTTTTTTGCCGGTATCGCCAAGCTGGTCATGTGAAGTCAGTACCATCAAGATTTTCATATTATTTTCCTGTATCTGGTTAAACATCGTGAATAATCGACTGTTAATTTAACAAGTCGCAGAGGTCAGGAGTGTTGTGATACGTTCATTTGCTGTATCGATACGTTGTTAATTCGGTTGATTTAACTTAAAGAGGTGACTCTAGATACAGCACAGTTGTATTTGATATTCATCTGCACATTAACAGGTCTTGCTGAAGATCAGCCTGCTTGCGCAGGAAATCCCAGACCAGTTTTATTTTTGGTTCATGTTGCAGATCGACCAGTGTTAGCATCCAAAAAGTATGGGTAAAACTGACCTGATCGCCCAAAACCTCTTTGAGTTCGCTTTTATCATTGACCAGAAATTTCGGCAAAATGGCCAGTCCGGCTCCTGCACGAACCGCAATCTCCTGCGCCAGAATACTGTTACTGCGAAAACAGGCACTAACCTGCAAGGGAAGACGCTCTAGCGAATAGAGTGCAGTGCTATAGACCAGATCATCAATATAGTCAACAAAACGGTGCTGCTGGAGGTCTTCCAGTTTTTTAATTTCCGGATTTTGTTGTAAATAATGCTGGCTGCCATATAGCTTTAAACAGTAATTAGACAAACGAGTAATGATATAGGGACCCGATTTGGGCCGGTCAATCGCGATCACAATATCGGCTTCACGATGTGACAATTTAATGGTCTTCGGAACCGGAATTAAATCGATGGTTAAGGAGGGATAATGCTGGGAAAACTCAGCCAGTAACCGCGCTAAAAATGCAGTTCCAAAGCCTTCTGGTGCACCAATCCGGACCCGACCTTGCAAGGGATCATGGCGCTTGTCAATCTGGATAAAGGACTGTTCCATCTGTTCCACACGCGGCACCAGTGCCAGACCTTCCGAGGTTAGTTCATAACCGGTGGCTTCGCGCTTAAACAGTTGCGTACCTAAAGTACTTTCCAGGGCCTGAATCCGCCGCGCTACGGTGCTATGTTCAACCCCGATTAAGCGTGCTGCGTTGGTGAGTGTTTTAGCACGCGCCAAAACTAAAAAAAAGCGTAAATGATCCCAATCTACTTTCATTTTTTATTTAACATCCTGTTAAATTCCTGTGCATATTTGCACAACCATCGTGCACCAATTTCTATTGGTGGTCAAAGTGTTCTTTGTTAGTCTGCTGAAACAGCGTAAAAATTATACGTTAAATAAAAGCCAGTAAAGGCAGATACAACGACAATAACAAACCAGCACGGAGCGACCATGAACGCCATTTCTCATCCACAGCAAAGTACCGGATTCACCACCGCAAAACTCCTCATTAATGGTGAATTTGTCGAATCAAGAACCAGCCATTGGCAAGATATTGTTAATCCTGCCACTCAGGAAATCTTGGGCCAAGTGCCTTTTGCTACCGCAGAAGAAGTTAATGCCGCCATTGCTGCTGCACAAAATGCATTTGCCAGCTGGCGCCAGACCCCGATCCAGGCACGTATGCGAATCATGCTGAAACTGCAGGATCTGATTCGTACAAACCTAAAAAGTATCGCCCGAGTCTTAACGGCGGAACAGGGCAAAACCCTGGCCGATGCCGAAGGTGATATCCAACGTGGTTTAGAAGTGGTGGAGCATGCCTGTTCGATCGGTTCCCTACAAATGGGCGAGTATATTGAAGGTGTGGCACGCGGTGTCGATACCTATACTTTGCAGCAACCCTTGGGTGTCTGTGCAGGAATTACCCCGTTTAACTTTCCGGCGATGATTCCACTGTGGATATTCCCGATGGCGATTGTCTGCGGCAATACTTTTGTCTTAAAGCCTTCTGAACAGGATCCGTTGTCGACCATGATGCTGGTTGAGTTAGCGATTCAGGCAGGTGTGCCGGCAGGCGTACTGAATGTGGTACATGGCGGCAAAGAAGTGGTCGATCTACTGTGTACCCATCGCGATATCAAGGCGATTTCTTTTGTCGGTTCGACTGCAGTCGGCACGCATGTCTATAACCTTGCAGGCCAACACGGCAAGCGTGTGCAGTCGATGATGGGCGCCAAAAACCATGTGGTGGTGATGCCAGATGCGAATAAAGAACAGACCTTAAATGCCTTGGTCGGTGCAGCTTTTGGCGCAGCAGGTCAACGTTGTATGGCACTTTCCGTGGCGGTAATGGTCGGTGAGACCAAGCACTGGGTCGATGAACTGGTCAATAAAACCAAAACCTTAAAGGTAAATGCCGGGCATGAACCGAATACCGATGTTGGACCAGTGATTTCAACCCGTGCCAAATCGCGTGTCATCGATTTAATTAACAGTGGTGTTGAACAGGGTGCTGAAATGCTGCTGGATGGCCGTGATGTGCAGGTTCCAGGCTATGAACAGGGTAATTTTGTCGGACCAACGATTTTTAATCAGGTCACGACCGATATGCGCATTTATAAAGAAGAAGTATTTGGTCCGGTACTGGCGATCATGCATGTCGATACTTTGGAACAGGCGATTGCACTCATTAATGCCAATCCGTTTGGTAATGGCGTTGGACTGTTTACCCAAAATGGCAATACGGCACGTACCTTCCAGAACCAGATTGATATCGGTCAGGTGGGCATTAACATTCCAATTCCTGTACCTGTGCCTTTCTTCAGTTTTACCGGTTCACGCGGTTCAAAACTGGGTGATCTCGGTCCTTATGGCAAACAGGCGGTGCAGTTCTATACCCAGACCAAAACCATTACCAGCCGCTGGTTTGAAGATGACCAGGAAACCACTGGTGTCAATACCACAATCAGTCTGCGTTAAGGAGCATCAGAATGAAGATTGCATTTATCGGTTTAGGCAACATGGGCGGCTCCATGGCGCAAAACTTGCTCAAGTCCGGTCATCAGGTTTTTGGTTATGACTTAAGTGCAGTGGCTTTACAGCATTTTGCAGAAGCTGGCGGTGTGGTCTGCGACAGTCCACAAGCTGCCGCGAAGCAGGCGGAGATCGTGGTCAGCATGTTGCCTGCAGCCAAGCATGTGCGTGAAGTATATTTGGGTGAACACGGTATTCTGGAGGTGCTTCAAGCGGGCAGCTTATGTATCGACAGCAGTACCATTGACCCGCAAACCATTCAGGAGGTTGCTGCAGCAGCTCAGGCCAAGCAGATTCGCGTCTGTGATGCACCGGTATCCGGCGGTACTTTAGGTGCCAAAGATGGCACTTTAACCTTTATGGTCGGCGCAGATGATGCCACCTTTGAGGCCGTTAAACCTGTTCTCGGCTGTATGGGTAAAAATCTGGTGCATTGTGGTGCGGTGGGAACAGGACAGGTGGCAAAAATCTGTAATAACCTGATTCTGGGGATTTCCATGACTGCGGTTGCAGAAGGGATGGCACTCGGTGCCAAACTGGGCATTGATCCACAGGCCTTGGCTGGCGTGATTAACAGTTCCACCGGACGTTGCTGGAGTTCTGAAATTTATAATCCGTGGCCCGATATTTGTGTCAATGCGCCGTCATCGCGGGGTTATACCGACGGTTTTGCCGCACAACTGATGCTCAAAGATTTGGGCTTGGCCGTGGATGCTGCGCAACAGGTGGATCAGCCGGTGGTTCTGGGCAGCATGGTACAAAAACTCTATCAACAACTGTGTCAGGAAGGCGATGCCCATCTGGACTTCTCCAGCATCATGCATCAATACACTACGCCACCTGCTTAAAACTTAAAAGATTCAGATGGAGCAAGGATTCGCTTCAATAATTACACCTTGTCAGTAATAACGATAAATTCAGGCTGAGGTTTAACATGTTAGATTATCAAACAACGGTTCAAAACTTTGATTTAAATACGGTTACAAGTCAGTATCTCTCCGGTTCAATGCAGGCAGTAAATGCCTGTTATGAATGCTGTGACCGTCATGCCGATTCCGATGCTATTGCCCTATACTGGCATGGTAAAGATGGCCGTAAAGAACAATATAGCTTTGCTGAGCTCAAAAAATATTCCAGCCAGTTTGCAAATTTCTTGAAGTCTCAAGGCATTGGTAAAGGCGACCGCGTTTCCGGATTATTACCGCGTACCCCGGAGCTGATCATTACCATTTTAGCGACCTGGCGGATTGGGGCGGTCTATCAACCGTTATTTACTGCCTTTGGACCCAAAGCCATCGAGCACCGTATTCAGCTGGCGCAGAGCAAGCTGGTGGTGACTGATCTGGCGAATCGGGACAAATTATCCGAGATCAGCAACTGTCCACCGATTGTGACGGTACATGCCGAAACTGAGGCAGAGCGCTATCCGCACGACCTCAGCTTCTGGACGGTATTAAACCGTCAGGCTGAAGCTTGTGAGCTGGAAATCCTGAATGTCGATGATCCATTTTTATTAATGTTTACCTCCGGTACTACTGGACCAGCGAAACCGCTTAAAGTCCCTTTAAAAGCACTGATTGCTTTTGCAAGCTATATGCAAAATGCCATTGGTCTGACTCCTGAAGATGCTTTCTGGAATATTGCCGATCCCGGCTGGGCCTACGGTTTGTATTACGCGATTACTGGTCCCTTAATGCTTGGACACTCAACCTTGTTTTATGAAGGTGGTTTCAATGCCGAAAGTGTCTGCGAAATTGTTAAGGAATATGGCATTACCAATCTGGCGGGGGCACCGACCGCTTACCGCATGATGATGGCAGCCGATCCTGCTCAAATGGCAAAATTGCGCGGCAAGTTACGTGTCGTCAGCAGTGCGGGAGAACCGTTAAATCCGGAAGTGATCCGCTGGTTTAAAGAGGTACTGGATGTGCCGATTTATGACCATTATGGCCAGACTGAAGTCGGGATGGTGGTGTGTAATCATCATGCCCTGGAACATCCGGTCCGTTCAGGTTCGGCAGGCTTTGCCAGCCCGGGTTACCGAATTGCCGTTGTCGATGAACAGGGTCATGAATTAGCGGCTGACGTCCCGGGAATCTTAGCGGTTGATATCAGCCAATCTCCGATGATGTGGTTCTCTGGCTATGAAGAAAGCCGTAAATCTCCCTTTGTCGGCCACTACTATTTAACCGGTGATACCGCGGAAATCCATGCTGATGGCAGTATGAGCTTCGTTGGACGTAGTGATGATGTCATTACGACGTCAGGCTATCGGGTCGGCCCATTTGATGTAGAAAGTGCCTTGCTGGAACATGATGCCGTGATTGAAGCTGCGGTGATTGGTGTACCTGACCCCGAGCGTACCGAAGTGATTAAAGCCTTTGTGATTCTGGCGAATAATTTTGCAGCTTCGACCCATCTGGAAGAAGAACTCGGTCAATTTGTGAAAAAGCGTTTGTCTGCGCATGCCTATCCACGCCTGATTGAATTCGTGACCGAATTGCCGAAAACCCCAAGCGGTAAAATTCAACGCTTTTTACTCCGGAATCAGGAAATCAACAAACAGCAATCCAAAACTGCATAAGCTCATAAAGCCAATAGATTAAATAAGAAGATTGAAGGAAGCATCGATGCAACTAACGGAAGAGCAAAAACTAATTCAGGATATGGCCAAAAGCTTTGCCCAGGAACAGATTAAACCCTTTGCCGGCGAGTGGGATCAAAAAGGCATCTTTCCCAAAGATGCCTTGGCCCAAATGGGAGAGCTGGGTTTTTTAGGCATGCTGATTCCGGAAGAATGGGGCGGCTCGGGCACAGGCACGCTGGCTTATGTCTTGGCCTTAGAAGAAGTCGCTGCGGCCGATGGCGCATCATCCGCGATTATGAGCGTACATAACTCCGTGGGTTGTGTGCCGATTTTGAAGTTCGGCACGGAACAGCAAAAGCAGCAATTTTTAAAGCCTTTGGCTCAAGGTGAAATGATTGGTGCCTTTGCCTTAACCGAACCGCATACCGGATCGGATGCTGCCGCGATTAAAACCCGGGCGGTCAAGGATGGCGATCATTACATTCTGAATGGCGCCAAACAGTTTATTACCTCAGGGCACAATGCCGGGATGATTATTGTGTTTGCCGTGACTGATCCAGCTGCGGGCAAAAAAGGCATGAGTGCATTTTTAGTGCCGCGAGACACACCTGGCTATGAAGTCATTCGGGTGGAAGAAAAACTCGGCCTGCATGCTTCGGATACCTGTCAGATTGCCTTAACCGATGTCCGCATTCATGAAAGTTTAAGACTCGGTGCAGAAGGCGAAGGTTTAAAAATTGCCTTGGCCAATCTGGAAGGCGGGCGAATCGGTATTGCGGCACAGGCGGTTGGTTTGGCGCGTGCCGCCTTGGAAGAAGCAACGGCCTATGCGCATGACCGCGTGGCCTTTGGCAAACCGATTTTTGAACAGCAAGCGATTTCTTTCAGGTTGGCCAGTATGGCGACTGAAATTGAAGCAGCACGGCAACTGGTCCATTTTGCAGCACGCAAGAAAGAAGCCGGTGAAACCTGTTTAACTGAAGCCTCCATGGCCAAGCTATTTGCTTCGGAAATGGCGGAACGTGTCTGCTCCAAAGCGCTGCAGATTTTTGGCGGCTACGGTTATCTGAAAGATTTTCCGATTGAGCGGATTTATCGCGATGCGCGGATTTGTCAGATTTATGAAGGCACCAGCGATATTCAGCGCCTGGTGATTGCACGCAGTTTATAAGGAATTAAAAAGGACTTATTTCATGCAGTGGCAAACAATTTTATTAGAACAACGTAATGGTGTCGGGCTGATTACTTTAAATCGTCCGCAAGCTTTAAATGCACTGAATAACCAGCTGATTGTTGAAGTCAATCAGGCACTGGATCAGCTGGAAAAAGATCCGGCAATTGGCTGTATTGTGATTGCGGGTTCGGAAAAAGCCTTTGCCGCTGGTGCCGATATTAAAGAAATGGCAGATCTGAATTTTCCGCAAATTTATCTGGATGATTTTTTCAGTCTGGCCGATCGAATTGCGCAGCGTCGTAAACCTTTAATTGCCGCAGTGAGCGGCTATGCCTTGGGTGGTGGTTGCGAGCTGGCATTGATGTGCGACTTTATTTACTGCGCTGATAATGCAAAATTTGGTTTGCCTGAAGTGACCTTAGGCGTGTTGCCCGGCATTGGTGGTACCCAGCGTTTAACCTTGGCGATTGGTAAGGCCAAAGCCATGGAAATGTGCCTGACTGCACGGCAGATGGGGGCGCAGGAAGCGGAGCAAAGTGGTTTGGTGGCTCGGGTTTTTGCCAAGGAAGAATTGCTGGAACAAACCCTGCAAGCTGCCGAGAAAATTGCTGAAAAGTCGCTTACTGCCGTGATGATGATTAAAGAATCAATTAATCGGGCCTTTGAAGTGAGCCTGGCTGAAGGCCTGCGCTTTGAACGCCGGGTATTCCATTCCATTTTTGCAGGTTCCGATCAAAAGGAAGGCATGCAGGCCTTTGTGGAAAAACGCCCAGCCAAATTTACCCATCAATAAGAAATTCATAATAGGAACAAAAAGAATGAGTGATGAAAATAATTTAGCGATTCGGGTCGCAGGGGGGCTGGGCATTATCAGCCTGGACCGCACCAGCCATTTAAATGCCTTAACCCTGGCGATGATTCAGGGCATTCAGGCGCAACTCGATCAGTGGCTGCATGAACCACAGGTACAAGCGATCCTGATCAATTCCAACAGTCCCAAGGCCTTCTGTGCCGGAGGCGATATCCGTTATCTGTATGACAGCTATCAGGCCGGCAATACCCAATATCAGGATTTTTTTGCCACTGAATATAAGATGCTGAGCACCTTGCGTAATTTTCCAAAGGCCGTGATCGTGATGATGGATGGCTATGTACTGGGCGGAGGCTTTGGATTGGCTCAAGCCTGTCATATCAAAGTTACGAGTGAAAAATCACGTTTTGCCATGCCAGAAACTGCGATTGGTTTTTTCCCCGATGTCGGTGCAACACATTTTTTGTCCCGACTAGATGAAGTCGGTGTCTATATGGCTTTGACCGGGGAACAGATCAGCAGCAGTGATGCGCTATATCTGGATCTGGTGGATTATCATGTGCCGAGTGAGCGTTTTGCTGAATTAGAAGCAGCATTGATTGCAGCACCGGTATTAAACCCGATTGAGATTCAAAAGATCATTAGTTCCTATATTACGCATCCGGTAGAAAGCGAGCTGCAAAAACGTGCAGATCTGATTAATCAGCATTTCGGCTATCCAAACCTCGAGGAGATTGAACAGAGTCTTGCTCATACAAGTAATTCAACCGATCAGGAATGGGCTAGTAAAATGCTGGCAATTTTGCAGCAACGTCCGGTTATGGCCAAGCAAACCAGCCTGAAGTTACAGCAAGCCGGACAGAATTTGTCGCTAGAAAAATGCATGCAGTTAGAACGCGACTTGCAGGATGTCTGGTTAGAGCAGGGCGATTTTATTGAAGGGGTTCGTGCGCTGATTATTGATAAGGACAAAAATCCAAAATGGCGAACTGAGAATGCAAAATTTGAAAAGACCTTGCAAAAGATCTGGCCAGTTTGGACTCAGCAGCGTATCGAAAATATCACTTAAACTTGATGGTAAAAGACCCTCTATAAGTAAATTATAAAGGGTCTTTATAGATGTCCTATAGCGTCATCAGTACGAATTCTGCTTAGTGGGACGTTTTCTTTTTCTTGCCACCGCCGTCTTGTTTATTGACCGTCGACCAGGCAATACGTTCGGCTTCTTCTTCAGAATGTCCACGCTCTTTTTCGCTTTCTTCAATATGTTCGGCCTGTCGTTTCTGCTTATCGGTATAAGCTGATTTGTCACCTCTAGGCATCTTAATATCCTCATCAGGTTTGGCTGAAATTACTATAACAAGAGCTTATTTTTACAAGGGTAAGTATTTGTTGGAATCATTTTATAAAAACCTAATTTTTTAAAATATGAAAATCTAAAGATTAAATAGATGAAGATAACGGTCAGCTAGAACCGCTATCTTCTGTGCCAGATTAGCCGTTAATAATACTGCCGCCATTCACATGAATCACCTGACCTGAAATATAGCTGGCTTCTTCACTGGCCAGGAATAAATACGCCGGTGCTACTTCACTCGGCTGGCCCATACGACCCATTGGGGTGCTTTTACCAAAATCTTTGAGCTGTTCTTCATCAAAGCTGCTCGGAATCAATGGTGTCCAGATGGGACCTGGCGCGACCCCATTGACACGAATGCCGGTTTTATTTTTCAATAAATTGGTGGAAAGGCTTCGGGTAAATGTGGTGATGGCACCTTTCGTACTCGCATAGTCAATCAGCTGGTCATGACCATGATAACTGGTAATACTCGTCGTATTGATAATGCTATCACCTTCTTGCATATGCGGAATCACCGCCTGAGTCAGGTGGAACATCGATAGAATATTTACATTAAATGTTTTATGTAATTGCTCAGGCGAGATATCGCTAATACTTTCTTGCGGGTATTGAACCCCGGCATTATTGACCAGAATATTAATCGTTTTAAATTCCTGAAGGGTCTTTTCCACCATTTTCTTGATTTCATCTTGATCTTGTAAATCACATTGAATCAGCAGACAACGGCGGCCTTCATCTTCCACCATTTTTTTGGTGTCCCGTGCATCCTGATCTTCATCCAGATAGCAAATAGCGATATCTGCACCTTCGCGGGCAAATAAGACCGATACAGAGCGGCCAATTCCGCTATCACCACCAGTAATCAAGGCAACTTTGCCTTTTAATTTTTCACTGCCTTTATAATGCGGTTTAATAATTTCCGGTGCAGGGTCCATTTTGGTTTGCACACCCGGTTGATGGTCTTGTGTTTCAGTTGAAGCTGGGGTTTCAGGATAATGATTCATATCTTTTCCAATTCCAATGATTGTGGCCATATAAGAAAAAATATATTAGAAGCTTTTAGGCAAAATGAGGCTGGACTCAACATTTCATAACAGAATGTATTCGAGATTTATCAATTATTCGTTGAAACGGATCAGGTTGAGCAACCAGAACAGAAAAAGCTGATGAAACAGCTTCTGGCTACACTTTGATAGCTGAGGTGGTCTTGAAAGGTGAAATTTGATTAGGAAAAGTAAGGTATCAACGGAGATTTAAAATCTAGACATACATAGGCCTTTTTTACTGGGCTTGTATATAAAATAAATGGAGAGTTTTTTAACTCTCCATTTATTTATTCATTCTGATGTGTTTAAAAAATTTCTATAGAAATAAATTAAAGATTATCACTTAAATTAATTCTGGCCTGTGCTGCCTTTTCCTTTTTGGCTGAGGCTTTACCCCAGTTAAACTTTTGTGCACAGATGCCTAAGCCCACAATAAATAATGCAAGCACACTGGTATAAACCACTTCTTTAAAATAGGTTCCTTCAATAATCATGGTAATTAAAGCGCCGACAATAAAGATAATGACCAGATAAGTGAGCCATGGGAATAACCACATCTTGAATGGAATATTTTGTCCTTCAGCTTCCAGTTTTTTACGTAACTTAAGCTGAGAAATGGCAATAGCAAGATAGACATATAAAGATACGGTACCAGTCGCTAACATCAAGACATCATAAATATTCATACTTTCGGTGGCAGTCAGATAAATCGCCACGAAAGAAAACAGGCTTGAAAAGATGACACCTACCCATGGGCTGTTATTGCGGTTGGTTAAACCGAAACTCTTTGGTGCATCTCCACGTTTCGAGAGGGAATAGACCATGCGTGAACAGGTATAAAGTGCGGAGTTAAAGCAGCTACATACCGAGGTGAGCACGACAAAATTAACAATATGGCGTGCTTCTGGAATACCGAGTGCAGTAAGCGCTACGCTATACGTACCCCAGGTCGGATCTTTCAATAAAGGATTATTGTGTGGAATCAGGCAAACCGTAATCAACATTGAACCGACATAGAATAAAATGATACGCCATACAATTGAATTAGCGGCCTTACGAATTTCCTTGGCTGGATCTTTGGTTTCAGCTGCTGCTACGGTGACAATCTCTGCTCCCATATAAGCAAACATTACACCCAATAAGGCTGTGATCACCGATGAAAAACCATTGGGCATAAAGCCTTGAGCGGTTAGATGAGTTGTACCGCCGAGCATAGAGGCATCGCCCCAAGGCCAAAGGTGCATCACCGCCAAGCTACCAAACACCAAGAACAGTACAATGGCAATGACTTTGATCAGGGCAAACCAGAACTCGAATTCACCAAAGTTTTTTACGTCACGGAGGTTAATCCAGACCAGTGCTACAGTGACCAGAAGCATATAGCCCCAGATCGGGATAAATGGAAACCAGCTATTTAGGATTTTACCGGCGACAAAAGCTTCCCAGCCCATGAGCAACGTCCAGAAAGACCAGTATAACCAGCCGATGGAAAATCCGGCCCAGCGCCCGATTCCACGATCTGCATAGGTTGAAAATGAACCGCTGTCGGGATTCAGTACTGCCATTTCTCCCAACATACGCATGATGAGTAAAACTAATAGTCCACCTAGAGTATAGGCAATGAGTGCAGCCGGCCCTGCAGAATAGATAACATTACCGGAGCCGACAAAGAGTGCACCGCCAATGACGCCGGCAATTGAAATCATGGTGAGATGGCGTGATTTAAGTCCGTTTTTTAAGCCATTTGATGATTCGGAATTGGAGAAATGTTGATGTTCTGCCATATAATTTCCCTTAATATCAATAGCGTAGCGGCAATAAAATTCCTTATTTGGCTTACGCTATCTTATCCTTTGAAACTGTAACCGAATTCATCAGTGCTTGACTAATATTAAGTTAATCTTAATAAAATGAATCCTTGTAGTCCTATAGACAGGATCACACTTTGATTAAAGTACGGTTACATGCTGTTCATGTATGCAGTTAATTTCTCTTTTTTGTTGTAAAGTGACGAGAGCCATTTTTGAGCAATTCAAAGGAGCCAATTGGCTTAAGAGATAAAAAATATAAGCAGGCCATATTTACAGAAAAATAAAGCCTACCTAAAATATCAGGCTAAAAGCAGGTTTACGTTCCCTTTTAAAAATAAATGAAAGCTTTTTGATTTTAAAAATATAATTATATTGATCCTTAAGTTTTTACTAAGTTAAAGTGCGGATCCCATGCTCACGCAAGCACTTTAACAATATCCCGAAAGCCACCAGAATTTCCTGTTCACTCACACAGGCAAAGCCTAGTAATAATCCTTTCTGCCGAGTCGAATAATGTTTGGTATAGTATTGCGATAAGGCTCTGACCTTGATTCCCAGTTCAAGCGCTTTGGATGCAATCAAGACATCATCACTGCTGCTCGGCAATTTTAAAATCAGATGCAAACCGGCGGCGGTATTGTATTCATGCAGAAAATCTTCACCTAAATGTCGGCGAATCAGGTCAATTAAAAAAGCGTGGCGTTTACCGTACAATAAACGCATCCGTCGGATATGCGCTTCATAATGTCCTTCACGGATAAATTCAGCCAGTGTTTGCTGATCGATTAAGTGACCACCACGATAAAGTTCCGAAGCTACAATTCGCAATGAAGAAAAGAGCTGTTTTGGTACTACTAAATAGCCAATACGCAGGGCCGGATAAATCGTCTTACTGAACGTCCCCATATAAATCACCGGAGAATCCGGCTCTAAACCTTGTAAAGAAGGATAGGGCTGGCCCGAGAACCTGAACTCGCTGTCATAATCATCTTCAACAATCCAGCTATTGTGCTGGCGTGCCAGTGCAATTAACTGTTTGCGCCGTTCTAAACTTAAATGTGAGCCCAAAGGATACTGATGCGACGGCGTCACAAAAATCAGTTTAGGTGGTTTCTTGGGATGCAGATCGGGAATAATCCCTTCCTGATCCACCGGTAAGGAACGTAGATTGACGCCATTAATTCGTAAAATATTACGCGCGCCCCAATAGGCTGGATCTTCGATCCAGACCTCATCGCCTATGTCGCTTAAAGTACGCGAGACCAAATCAATCGCCTGATGGGTGCCTTCGGTAATAATGATCTGATCAGCATCGCACTGCACTGAACGGGCAATTTTCAGATATTCTGCCAGCTCCTGACGCAGTTCTAGGGAGCCACCGGCATTGCTGTAAATCAGGTTATTAACTTGAGGTTCACGGCTCAAACGCGTTTGGATTTTGCTGAAAATATGATGCGGAAATTCGGTTACATCGGGTGCGCCCGGTACAAAGGCTCCCCATTGATAAGGCGAGGCCGCGGAATAGCCGAGCAAGTAGGAACCGCGTTGCGACAGATTGTAATTTTGCTGTGCTTTTTTTTCTGCAACCGCAGGAGAGCTTTGTTCTACCTTCACCAAAAAGGATTCAGGTAATTTCTCTACCACCCAGGTACCTTGGCCGGTACGCGCATCAACATAACCTTGTGCCTGTAACTGTTCATAGGCATTTAACACCGTATTACGCGATACCTGAATCTCTTTAGCCAGATCACGTGATGCAGGCAAGCGGGTTTTGGGAGCCAATACGCTATCAATAATCGCGTTACGCAAGCAGCGGAACAGGCGCATCTGTAATGTTCCTGTGACATCTTGCTGCAATCGCTGCAGTAAATAATCTCCAAGCAAGCTACGCAATTGGCTCTCTCCTACAAATTTGAAATGGCTCTCGTGAGAGCGGTATTGCTAGGTGCAAAATAGTCTGATCAGGCAGTCATTGTAAAGTGTCTTGTATGCGTTTTGATCATGTACCTGCGGCTTGAATGCGAGCATACAGGCGGGCAGGCAATATACACAGATACCGATTAAAACTAAAGCGGAAAATCTAGACACTGATTTTGTTTGGAGCTCGCTGAACTAAGACCTGAATCAAGCAATGATTGCCATAACAGCCGAATAGAGATGTGTTGCAGCCGCCAGGACATACGACTGCATATAACAAAAGGATCATAGAATGAACATGATGATGAAAGGATTGACCTACACCGATCAGGGTACAACGGCCTGGAACAATTATCTTAAGCAACTGGATAAAGTAGCGCCTTATCTGGGTGAACTGAGTGAAAGACTGGATATGCTGCGACGCCCAAAGCGCAGTTTGATTGTCGATGTCCCGGTCATTATGGATGATGGTACGGTTCAGCATTTTGAAGGCTATCGTGTTCAGCACAATTTAACCCGCGGTCCGGGCAAAGGCGGTGTGCGTTTTCATCCAGATGTCAATTTGGATGAGGTGATGGCTCTGTCAGCCTGGATGACAATCAAATGTGCTGCTCTAAATTTACCTTTTGGTGGAGCCAAAGGCGGTGTGCGAGTCGATCCGAGCCAGCTTTCCAAACGCGAACTGGAACGTTTGACCCGACGTTATACGGCAGAAATCAATTTAATTATTGGACCGCAAAAAGATATTCCGGCACCGGATGTTGGAACCAATCCACAAATCATGGCCTGGATGATGGACACGTTTTCCATGAATGCAGGTTCTACGATTACTGGTGTGGTTACCGGAAAACCGGTGCATCTGGGTGGCTCCTTGGGCCGCAGTAAAGCCACAGGTCGTGGTGTGTTTATTAGCGGGCGTGAAGTTGCCCAGCAAATCGGTCTGGATTTAAAAGATGCCCGGGTCTGTGTGCAGGGCTTTGGTAATGTCGGCAGTGAAGCTGCGCTGCTTTTCCAGGAAAATGGCAGCAAAGTGATCTGTGTTCAGGACCATTCTGCCACCCTGTATCAGGAACAGGGAATTGATATTAAAAAGCTGCTTGAATACTCAAATACCCACCATAAAATTCAGGGATTTTCTGCCAGCGATGAAATTTCTGCATCAGCTTTCTGGACCATTCCTGCCGAAGTCTTTATTCCGGCAGCGTTGGAAGGTGTGATTAATACTCAGGTCGCGCAAAATATTCAGACCAAAATGATTCTGGAAGGTGCCAATGGTCCCACTTTGACTGAATCGGATGAAATTCTGAGTGAGCGTCATATTACCGTGGTGCCAGACGTGATCTGTAATGCAGGTGGCGTAACGGTCAGCTATTTTGAATGGGTTCAGGATTTGGCCAGTTATTTCTGGACCGAGGAAGAGATTAACCAGCGTATGGATGCCAGCATGAAAAATGCGGTACAGGATGTATGGCAAAAAGCAGTTCAGGCCGGATGTTCTTTGCGTACAGCCGCTTATATTCTGGCCTGTGAGCGGATTTTAATGGCACGCCAGGAACGCGGCATCTATCCGGGTTAAGCTAAGTCTTTTTCAAGATGGATTAATCCATAAAAACGACTAGATTTAATTCATTATTACCCATCGTGAATTTTTGCAATGGATTTTTAAATTGGCTTCTTTATTTAAAAAGGAGCCAATTTTTATTAAAAGTATAAATATTTGTTTATAAATAAAATAATTTTATATTTTGACTCTTTTACTCATTTCAACTAGGCCAATTGGCTCCTTCCATCTGCTGCAAAGTGGCTCTCGTCTCATACATATAAAAGCGCAAAATGAACCATATCAGCCAGTCTTTGGCAAATTTCTATCCCAAGATCCGGATAGCAAAATTTACAACGTATGAATCAAGAATGAGGATACAAAATGGACAGTAAACACTCAGCACTGAATGCACGTAAACAGCAGGCAACACCACGTGGTGTTGGGGTCATGTGTCAATGGTACGCGGAAAAAGCAGAAAACTCGACCATTTGGGATGCAGAAGGCAATCAATATATCGACTTTGCGGGCGGGATCGCCGTACTGAATACTGGCCATCGTCACCCTAAAATTATTGCTGCGGTCACTGAACAATTAACCAAATTTACCCATACGGCTTATCAGGTTGTACCATACGAGAGTTACGTTGCTCTGGCAGAACGTATCAATGCACGCGCTCCCATCCAAGGTGCTGCAAAAACCTCATTCTTTTCGACTGGTGCTGAAGCTGTCGAAAATGCAGTTAAAATTGCCCGTGCCCATACTGGCCGTCATGGCATTGTGACTTTTGGTAATGGTTTTCATGGCCGTTCATTCATGACGATGGCCATGACCGGTAAAACTGCACCTTATAAACGCGACTTTGGGGTGATGCCTGGTGGTGTTTTCCATGCCCGTTACCCGGTGGAATCCAAAGGCATTAGTGTTGATGATGCAATGCAAAGCATTGAAGACATTTTCGCAGAAGATATTGCTGCGCATGACGTAGCAGCAATTGTGCTTGAGCCTGTACAAGGCGAAGGCGGATTTAATGTGGTGCCTGCAGAATTCCTGAAACGCTTGCGTGTCCTATGCGATCAAAACGGCATTTTACTGATTGCTGATGAAGTACAGTCTGGTTTTGCGCGTACAGGTAAACTGTTTGCGATGGATTATTATGAGACCAAGCCAGATCTGATTACGATGGCAAAGAGTCTGGGCGGCGGTTTCCCGATCTCAGGCGTTGTGGGTCGTGCTGAAGTCATGGATGCACCAAATCCAGGTGGATTGGGCGGTACTTATGCAGGTAACCCGGTTGCTGTTGCTGCTGCCCATGCGGTACTGGATATCATTGAAGAAGAAGGTCTTTGTGAAAGAGCGAATGATCTAGGCGCAGAACTGGTTGATGTTTTACATGAACTGAAAATGTCATCTAGCATGGTCAAAGATATTCGCGCACTGGGTTCAATGGTGGCAGTTGAGCTTGAAACCGCGGAACAGGCAAAAGCTGTACAAAATCATGCCATGCAAAATGGTCTGTTAATCCTGACCTGCGGTCGTTATGGTAATGTAATCCGTTTCCTATACCCGCTCACAATTCCGGCAGAACAGTTCCGTGCGGGATTGGCTATCTTGAAACAAGGGTTTGCAATGTCTGTTGCAGCCTAATGAAAGAGTAATGATCATGCTTCAAGCGCAATATAGAGATTTATTACAGCATCCTGATATCAGCTTCGATCAGCCTGCCACGGGTGAATATATTGAAGTCAACGATGCAGCAACCCAAGCCACTTTGGCCTGGGTAAAATCCCATGACCGGACATCTGTAGAACAGCTGATAGCTCGTTCTCAGCAAGCCCAAAAAGCCTGGAAAACCAAGACAGCCCTCGAACGTGCGGATGTGCTTTGGGCCTGGTTCAATCTGATGCAGGAACATAAAGAATCTTTGGCTCAGATTCTGACTGCTGAACAGGGTAAGCCACTGGCTGAGGCGCGTGGTGAAATTGGTTATGCCGCTTCCTTTATCCGCTGGTTTGCCGAGCAGGCGCGCCGTATTGATGGTGACGTGTTGACGCCAACGCTTGCCCATCAACGTTTATTGGTCATTAAACAGGCGATTGGGGTAACAGCTGCGATCACACCGTGGAATTTTCCGGCGGCGATGATTACCCGTAAAGCCGCGCCAGCTCTGGCTGCTGGCTGCTCAATGCTGGTTAAACCGGCTGAACAAACGCCTTTAACCGCCTATGCGCTTGAGGTTTTGGCCTTGCGCGCAGGTTTACCACAAGATGTATTGCTGCATGTCAGTGGTGATGCAGTTGAAGTGGGGCAGGTCTTATGTGAAAGCGAAACCGTGAAAAAGTTAAGCTTTACCGGTTCGACTCAAGTCGGCCGTATCCTGATGCAGCAGTGTGCGCCCACCATCAAAAAACTGTCTTTAGAACTTGGTGGCAATGCACCGGTTCTGGTTTTTGATGACGCCAATATTGAACAGGCTGTACAGGGCATCATGGCCAGTAAATTCCGGAACAGTGGACAGACATGTGTTTGTGCGAACCGGATTTATGTACAAGATGGTATTTATGATGCACTGGTAGAAAAACTGGTGGCTGCCGTTGCCAAGCTGAAAGTGGGTGATGGCCGTGATGAAGCCTCTACTCAGGGTCCATTAATTGATGAGGCTGCGATTGAAAAAGTGCAGTCACATATTGCCGATGCATTGAGCAAAGGTGCACAGGTGAAAACCGGTGGACAGCGTTCAAATCTGGGCGGTACATTCTTCGAACCTACGCTTTTGACTGAAGTTACCCAGCAGATGCGTATAGCAAAAGAAGAAACTTTTGGACCGTTGGCGCCGTTATTCCGCTTCAAGACTGAAGAAGAAGCGATTCAGATGGCGAACGATACAGAATTCGGTCTGGCCACGTATGTATTTACCCAAAGTACAGCACGTCAGTGGCGTGTAGGCGAAGCCTTAGAATACGGCATGGTGGGAATTAATACCGGAGCCATCTCTAATGAAGTTGCGCCATTTGGTGGAGTCAAGCAATCAGGGTTAGGCCGTGAAGGGTCTAAATTCGGTATGGATGAATACCTTGAAATGAAATATCTCTGTGTTGATATTTCTTCATAATGATGTTTAAAAAGTAAACTTATTCATTAAAAAACTGATGAGAAAATATCAGCCTCCAGTGAATCCCGTGTTTAATTTAAACCGGGATTCCTGCAATGGAGCAAGGACTCAATAAACAGATTGAAGGAGGGCATATTTTCAGTTGTTAAGCCATTCTTGTTCTCTAAAATCCCCCTGAATATCAATTAAAGCATCGGATTATCATCAGGATTTAACTCTAATTTCTAGCTTTAAACCAAAAGCATCCAGTAATTTCTGCATAGACTTGAGTGTTGGATTGCCTTCAGGTTGTTCCATTTTCTGTAGAGTCTGGGGAGCAATCTTGGTAATTTTAGCCATATCGTTGAGTGTGAGGTGCAACTCGGTACGAATGAAGCGAGCAACCTGATGAAAAGGCCAGTCAGGATTGTTACTGACTGTTTCAAGTACAGACAATCTCTTTTGCATCTGTTGAATCGGGGTCAGAGGCTTAAAACGTTTATCCATGATTCAGCTCCTCCAATTGTTGGCAAATATTATCAATTCGATACTGACTATTTTCCAGAATTTCAGGTGCCAATTGCAGATACTGCATGTGCTCGAGTAATCCCTGATAAAGTGGTAATTGCTCGATTAGCACCGCTCTGATTTCTTCTGAATCAATGAGCGTACTTTCGGTGATCTGTTCAATGACTGAATGCCAAATTGGCATACCACCATGATCATCTCGCTCCCAACGCGTAGTTCGGGCAATACCATCTGGATGGAGCCACATCGGTGCAAAATCAAATAATGGAGTTAGTTGAATGATTCCGTTATTGAAACGTTGAAGCGCTGTATTACGGGTATGATTGTCCTTATTACCTAAAGCGACATTGGCAAGATCACGCTTCAAATATTCAAAGATTTCCTGTTTTGGTTCAGTACAGCATTGCATCAGCAGGCTACAGATCTGGTTATGGGTCATTCTTACCCCAAAACCTGCTTTTCCTCCCAGAGAAGCAATACTTTCCTGAGCGATTCTTTCAACCTTCCCATCAATGACTTTACGGTCGAATCGGGGAATGAATAAAGTCTTGCCATGCAGCTCCAGTTCCTGATGAACACGAAGTCCCAGATACTGGGCAATTTTCATATATAAGGCTTCGTGCATCAAAATTTTATCTAAATTCTGATCGCTGCCACGGCTGAATTTCACCAGCCAATGCTGCTTGACCTGATGATCTGTCAGCGTGTGATCCAGATAGAACAGGTCATCATGACCTTGAGTCAGCAGTAATTTTGGCCACTCGCCCTGAATACCAGAAGAGCCGGCAATAAAAAGTCCATAAGAGGCTAAGGATTCAATAAAGTTTTCTTGACGTTCTACGACTTGGTCTAGGCTAAAGCCATGATTCTGTTGAACAGGAAACTGCCCCTGTAGCCATTCATAAGCCTCTTTCACCCGTAAGTTGCCAATCGGATTGCCTGCACCCGCTTTTAGAAGCGCCCAGTCTGCTTGTTCTTGGGTATTTTCAGAAAAATTAAGCTGACGTAATAATTCTTTACGGCCATAACCCTGAGGTAACAAATCCATCAGGAAGGCTGGCCAGGTAGATTGCAATGTATTTTGCACATTTACTGGTAAATGATAGGCAAGTGCATGCCCATCGTTTAGATCCATATAAGAAATAGCATATTCAAACAGATATGAGGTGCGCGTGGCTGCTTGCCATCCAGTCTGTTGTTGGCCGACAATTTCAACAATAGCGCAATCCAGCCATTCATCTTCCTGATAAATCTGCAGTGTGCAATACTGATCCATAATTTTATTAAAATAGTAAAATAAAGTGATTTTATTTATTATATACCTATTTTAATAAAAAACTAATTTTATCTTCTTAAAGTTTTTTATCGTTCTAAAAGTCCTTATCTTCACCAGAATACAAGGCTTATGAGGATATATAACAAGATGTATCCTGTTAGAAATCACGATATAACCCAATTGATTTTTAAATATCAGAGGAGCTCTAACCCTGGTTATTTATTATGAATCTTTCTTTTGAATAAAATTTTAAGCAGCAAATAAAGGACTAAATCCCCGTTTACGTAGTAATTTTCGGTACATACTCGAGCTTCGATCTGCCGGAAAATGCGCTTCTAAAGATAAGTCCAGAGGTAAATATTCAGGTTTCTGATTTTCTACAATCACACGATCTTCCTCGAAAATTTTCATATTAAAGGCATAGGCATCTTCAACCGGTAAATCTTTATCATAATTGCGGCAAATAGGTGCAAAAAGTCGTGTTGAACGCGCAGTCATGGGTGAAGCCGCATTCATGATGACCTGCTTGGCATGATTTGGAAAATGAATCGTAAGTGTTGCAGTAAAGGGTAGGCTCACTTCAAAATGACGTAACCATTTAAAATCTTCCTGGCCACGCTGCTCGATTCCGATCGGATAACGTCCCACACTGCTGATATAATCTGCATTAAAACCGACCTCCGTTTCTGTCGTACTGTAATCAGGAACTTCTACATCCTCCGGATCGCCAAAAGTGTCTGGATGCACCCAGGCAAAATGAGCCACATCAATAAAACCTTCGAGCTGTCTTCCTGCAAAACATTGAATGTCTATCTGAGGGCAGACCAGTTGCTGATACTCAGCATCATCCCAAAAAGGCATGTTAGGAATATGAGGTTCTGCCTCTTTTGTAGCGCTTAATGAACACCAGATCAGACCATACTTTTCTACCGCAGCATAAGTTTTCAGATGGAAACGTTCCGATATTTTATGCTGAGGATGTGCAGGAATACGATTGCATTTACCTTCACTGCCAAAGCGTAAACCGTGATAACGACACACCACGCCTTGGCCGTCATTTTTTCCCAAGCTTAAAGGTACACCGCGATGCGGACATGCATCTTTCGCCACTACCAGTTCACCATTCATTTTATAAATCACCAGCGGCATATCAAGCAGCATGCTACTTGTTGGCTGATCTGTAATATCACGCGCAAGTGCAATCGGATACCAGTACTGAGCCAAAAGATGCCAGTCATGTTCCTCGAATGTCATATGGACGGGTAAGTCGGGACTAAACGTGGCGATATTTGTATTCATAATGGGTTCTGTGTCGTGACCTTTAGCTGGACTATAAAACAGCAAGGTGTTCTATGAAATTTCAATTAATAGGACATAGGATTGCGTAAATCAGAACACTGACCGGCGATTGAAAACAAATAAGCATCTTTCTAGGTTTTTTATATTCAACCACGCAAATATTGAGATGGGATATTTCTAAGCTTAAATCTCCCTAAAAATAATCTTTTTAAGCCTATGTTCGCGCTGTCGATGCTCTAGTTTGGCGCACAAATTGCTTATCACGCGTATAGACCATTGATCATTTACTCAGAATCGACAAGGAATTGATGTGACGACTAGCTATTTACGCGGACAAGAACTTATTGACAGCATTCGCAGTGCACCTTATTCGCGTGACCTGATTGGTTATCATGGCGAACCACCAAAAGTGCAATGGCCAAACGGCGCGCGTGTCGCGGTACAGTTTGTACTGAATTATGAAGAAGGTGGGGAAAACCACATTGAACATGGTGATACAGGATCAGAACAGTTTTTATCTGAAATCATTGGTGCTGCCAGCTTTCCAGATAAACATATGTCGATGGATTCGATGTACGAATATGGTTCACGTGCAGGCTTCTGGCGCATTCATCAGGAGTTCCAGAAACGTGGTTTGCCAATGACCATCTTTGGAGTCGGCATGGCCTTAATACGTAATCCTTATGTGGTCGAGGCAATTAAAGCAGCTCATTATGATGTGGTTTCACACGGACAGCGCTGGCTACATTATCAGGACATGCCGCTTGAACTCGAACGCCAATATATGGATCAGGCGATCAGTGTTCTGGAAAGCCTGTTTGATGAGGCACCGATCGGCTGGTATACCGGTCGGGACAGTCCGAATACCCGTCAACTTCTGGCTGAATTTCCTCAAATCAAATATGACGCTGATTACTATGGGGATGACTTGCCATTTTGGAGCACCTTGACCAATCAGGCAGGGGAAACACGTCCGCATTTGATTATTCCTTATAGCCTGGATAGCAATGACATGAAATTCAGTTCACTTGGCGGTTTTAATAGCGGGAAACAGTTTTATCAATATCTCAAAGATGCTTTTGATGTGCTCTATGACGAAGGAGAGACTGCGCCAAAAATGCTGTCGATTGGCATGCACTGCCGTATTTTAGGACGGCCGGGACGTTTTAAAGCACTACAAAAGTTCCTCGACTACATTCAAAATCATGACAAGGTCTGGATTTGCCGCCGTGGGGATATTGCCGAGCACTGGTATAAGCATCATGCGCCATAATCATCAAATATATTGGAAAAGATCAGTTTAAATGCTCTTTTTTGAGTCATGCACTTTATAAAAATAACAAACACATCAGCTTTGGCACTGTTATTGCAAAACCAGTTTTAAATAACCAAGCAATATAATCAGGCGATTGAATAGTGCAACTTGTTGAATTTAATCAAGCATCAACAGAAGATGCGATGATCTTTTTAAAGCACTGTGTGCAAATACCCAGCTGGTCGACCGAGCTTGCCGCAAAACGTCCTTATGCATCGCTTGAGGATATTTTGAATGCAGCGAACCAACAGGCGGCGACCTGGAGTTGGGATGAGATTAAAACTGCACTGGATAATCATCCCCGTATAGGTGAAAAACAGGCACAGGCTGAATTAAGTGAAATAGAAAAAGACTTTTCCCATCGTGAACAATCCGGTATTACAGCAGATAAAGATACCCAGCTCGCTCTACTTAAAGGCAATCTTGCCTATGAGAAAAAATATGGGTTTATCTTTCTGATCAAAGCCGCTGGATTGAGCAGTGAAGACGTCCTTCAAGCCCTGAACTATCGTTTGCTAAATGACCCAGAGATTGAGAAACGTATTGTCCATCATCAACTGGCAGAAATTGCCTTGTCACGACTGGCTCAGGAGCTTCATGCATGATTAGCACGCATATTTTAGATACACATCTGGGAAAACCTGCGACAGACGTGGTCATTCGACTTTTTGCTGAAGACGGTCGCCTGATTAGGGAAGCAAAAACCAATGCAGACGGCCGCGTCAGTGATTTCGGCATGACCGAGTTTAAAGCGGGTGCCTATAGTCTTGAGTTCTTTACATCTGCCTATTTTGAAAATTCGGGTTTAGAAACTTTTTTTCCTAAAGCAGTTATTCATTTTTATGTGAAAGATGCGTCCCAGCATTTTCATATTCCTTTACTGATCAGCCCATTCGCATACTCCACATATCGCGGAAGCTGATTTTATATTTAGACTTTGAGGGTGAGAAAAATGACAGAACAAAGTAAAACAATATCACCTGAACATGAATATTTAGGTGCGGGAAAAAGTGCAGCTTACGGTTTGCAACACGTACTGACTATGTATGGCGGAATTATTGCACCACCTTTAATCGTGGGAACGGCCGCCGGCCTAGAAGCTTATCAAATTGGATTATTGATTGCAGCGGCGCTATTTGTGGGTGGTTTAGCCACAATTTTGCAAACCGTTGGGGTGAAATATATCGGCGCGAAATTACCTTTGGTACAAGGGGTTTCTTTCGCTGGCGTTGCGACGATGGTCGCGATTGTGACCACAGGCGGTGGTTTGCAAGCAGTTTACGGTGCGGTCATTGTCGCCTCATTGATCGGTTTTTTCCTCGCGCCTTATTTCTCCAAAATTATCCGTTTCTTTCCACCAGTCGTGACAGGCTGCGTCATTACTATCATTGGTTTGTCTTTATTACCTGTAGCAGTCCGCTGGATGATGGGCGGCAATCCCAAGGCACCAGAATGGGGAAGTGTCGAAAATATTGGTCTGGCACTCATGACTTTAGCTTTAGTCGTCTGCCTGAATTTGAGCCGACATGCTGCTATTCGTCGCTTGTCTATTTTACTGGCAATTGTTTTAGGTTCAGTACTGGCTTATTTATTCGGTTTTGGTGATTTCTCTAAAGTTGCGAATGGAACATGGATTCAGGTACCCAGCTTCTTCGCCTTTGGACTACCGACTTTTGAGCTCACAGCCATTATTTCCATGCTCATCGTTACTCTCGTGATTATGACCGAAACCACAGCAGATATCATTGCAGTGGGTGAGATTGTAGGTACCAAAGTGGATGCGGATCGTATCTCGAATGGCTTGCGTGCCGATATGTTATCGAGTGCGATGGCACCGGTTTTTGGTTCATTTATGCAAAGTGCTTTTGCGCAAAATGTCGGCTTGGTGGCGATTACCGGAATTAAAAGCCGATTTGTGGTCGCTGCGGGTGGCATGATTTTAGTAGTGCTGGGTTTACTGCCCATTATGGGACGTTTGATTGCTGCCATTCCTGTACCGGTATTAGGTGGTGCAGGTCTGGTACTTTTTGGAACAGTCGCTGCAAGCGGGATTCGTACCTTGGCTAAAATTGATTATAACGAGCAAAAAAATCTCATCATTGTTGCGACCGCTATTGCTGCCGGTATGATTCCAATTATTGATCATTCCTTTTATGCCAATTTTCCAAAATGGGTACAAACCTTGTTTCATTCAGGCATCAGCTCAACCTGCTTAATGGCCATTTTACTCAACCTGTTGTTCAATCATCTGAACTTATTTAAAAATAAAAGTACAGCAACTACAGAAATTGTGGCAAAGCTTCCACATTAGAAAATTTAAACCAGAATGAAAACAGTCCAGGAAAATGGGCTGTTTTTTTATCAAAAATTAAAAATGTTGGCTTTGTTTTTGCTTAATTCAGAATGTGATTCTTTCATTCCATTGGGGACCCTTATTTATGAAATTCACTCAACTTACTGCTGCAACATTACTTGTATTGGGTGCGGCATCCGCACAGGCAAAACCGATCTGGCAAGACTTCAGTGTCACCGGACTTTATGGGGAAAACTATGAAGTGGTTGATGAGAAACAGGCGACTGCGACCTTTGAATATACGGCAAAAGTAAAATATGCAGATGTCTTCTTCTTCATTGACCGTATGCGCGGCGCAGATGACTTTAAATCAAGTTATTTTGAATTTTCACCACGTTTAAGCTTGGGAGAAGTGTCGGGGCAGAAACTTGCCTTTGGTCCGGTCAAGGATGTCTTGGTATCAACGACCTGGGAAGGCGGAGAAGGTTTTGATAACTTCCTCTACGGCGTAGGTTTTGATCTGGATATTCCATATTTCCGTTATGCCAGCATTAATCTTTATCGCGTGAATAATGAGAATATTGATGATGATTACCAGTTGACATTGACCTATGGCGTACCAATTAAACTGGGAACTGAAGAATTCCTGGTGGATGGCTTCCTGGACTGGTCAACAGAAGAAGATACTCATGACAGCGAGATGAACTGGACCACCCAATGGAAATGGAATGTCGGTAAACACATTTCTCCAGACACCAATTTATATCTGGGAATTGAGCATTCTATTTGGAACAACAAATTCGGTATCCCGAATGCCGATGAAAATAATGTCAGTGCTTTAGTGAAATATCATTTCTAGGCAAAGTGATGAAGAAATAAGTTAAAAGCCCTGATAAAAGGGCTTTTTTAATGCATTTAAAATACGATCTGGATGTTTTCAGGAAAAGGATGAACATCACAATTTGATCCGCTACCTATACGATCCACTACAACAAACTCGCTGGGTGCTTCAAGGGTCAATAATGGATGATGCCAGGTTCCGGCACGATAATTTATCCCTTGCGAACCATCACTGATAAATGCCTGAATCTGACTAATATCGGGCTGTGTATGATCAAGTTCAGGCGCTACAACGATTAAAAATTGCTGGCCTTGCATCGGAATAAAAGCCTGTGATCCTAGAGGATGCCTTTCCAGCATTGAGATTTGAAAAGGAATTGCCGTGGTTTGCATATTTCTAAAAATACTCAGTCCAACCTTGGCATCACTTTCCACTTCAGCCAGGGCATGATAACGCTCGGTCTGCTGCTCATTGATATGAAAAAAATGATTTCCCTGACAGGCAATCACTTCCCCAAAGGGCAGAAAACTTTCCGTGCTTAAAGGCTGTATTTTTATGCTTTGCATATGCATGCTATTCATCATTTAGGCCACTTTTCCCCAGAGACGAATCCGGCTAATACCGCCATCGGGAATCATGTTGACGCGGATGTGGGAAATTTTTTCGTGTTGTAAAATTTTATTGATGTAATGATGAATATGATCCATTTGCATAGGCTGGGCTTCTAACAAAAAAGGCCAGAACATACTTTGTGGAATGAGTTGCTCATCGGTTGCATCCTCAACATAGATGGCTTGAATAGAAACCTCGGCAGGGAAGTTACCTTTAAAATGGGCGGTATCAATTTCAATTTTCTCGATTCGGGCACTCGATCCTAAAGCCAAAATGCACCAGTCAAAACCTGGAGCACGACGCCGTTTGGTTTCCCAGCCATCGCCCATGTTAATGCCACGTCCCGGATTAATCAGATTGCGTGGATGTCCAAAATGCGCATCGCTATAGGCAACGACACGGCCACCATGTTCGAGTGCCAAGACATCCAGTATTTGATCATGATCTTGCAGATCGATTTTTACCTGACCATATACCTTAAAACGTGCAATCCCACCGTCAGGATAAATATTCAAACGGACATGGGTAAATATCTGCTTTGCTGAAATCTGAAAAATATGATGTTGGCTGGGGCCTAGGACATTATTTTCCAGAATGCTGATCCATTCTGCCTGATCAAGATTTCCATCTGGCGCATAACATGTTTGTACAGCAGCAGAGGCCGGATAATTGCCGCTAAAAAAAGTCGTATCTATATCCAGTGCCTGGATTTGACCCGCAACAGCAAGTTTAATGATGGCCCAATCATAGCCCGCGTGGCGCTTGCGACGGGTTTCCCAGCCATCCATCCATTTGCCATGATCATCAAACTTGTCTTCGATAAAGACCGGTGCCTCAAATTGCAACATGCGTTTTGCTTCAGCAAAAAACTCATCTGAACATTCAAGAATTTCTGCGCCAATTCGCGCATCTGCAAGGTTAGTTAACTGCTGTAGTGGAGCAGGCAGATCAAAAATCGGAGCTAATAAGGTCGCCATCTTAAATTTCCATCATCATTGTTATACGTCACATGAATATGCATTTTTTATAACTACAAATTAGGTCTTCTGCATTTATAAAAACAGGATATTAAAGGGATTTAAAAGCACAGCGTGTGCCAACTCTTGATATTTTTTTAGTGCATTTTTTTCAGGATGGCACGTTTTTAGCATTTTAGCTGGCAATGAAGATGAAATAGCCAGGAGAAATAGATGGAAATTGCAATTATTGGGGCAGGTATGGGCGGATTAACCACAGGAATTGCACTAAAAAAGTTTGGACATCAAGTTACCATCTATGAGCAGGCAGTACAGATTTTACCTGTCGGTGCTGCAATTTCCTTGTGGTCAAACGGGGTGAAGTGTTTGAACTACCTGGGCTTAACTGAGCAGGTTGCAAAGTTAGGTGGCCAGATGAATGACTTAGCCTATATCGATGGTTTGAATGGCGAGGTCATGACGCAGTTTAGTTTGGCGCCGTTAATTGAAGAAGTCGGTCAACGTCCATATCCGGTATCGCGTGCTGAATTACAAAATATGTTAATGGATGAGTTTGGCCGGCAGGATATTCAGCTCGGTAAAAGAATGGTGTCTATTGAGGATAAGGGGCAACACGTTGAAATCGGTTTTCAGGATGGCAGCACTGTTTCTGCAGCATTATTGATTGGCGCAGATGGTACCCATTCCATGACGCGTCAGTATGTATTGGGCAAACAGGTTGAACGCCGTTATGCTGGCTATGTGAACTGGAACGGACTGGTTGAGATCTCTGAAGATTTAGCGCCCGCACAGCAGTGGACCACTTTTGTCGGTGAAGGCAAACGCGCTTCACTGATGCCTGTGGCAGAGCATCGCTTTTATTTCTTCTTTGATGTGCCATTGTCCGCAGGTCTGGAAAATCAGCGTTCGGAATATAAGCCCCTATTAAAACAGTATTTCTCTGGCTGGTGCCCACAAGTTCAGCGCTTAATTGACAGTATTGATGAGCAGAAAACCAATCGTGTCGAGATCCATGATATTGAGCCTTTTACCCAGTTTTATAAGGGCCGTGTGGTAATTTTAGGGGATGCAGCACATAGCACTACACCCGATATCGGACAGGGAGGTTGCCAGGCAATGGAAGATGCGGTCTATCTGGCACGTGCCTTACAAATTAATACGCTAGGTCTGGAAGATGCCCTGAAACGCTATCAGAATAAACGCAATGAACGCGCCAATGAATTGCTGCTACGTGCACGTAAGCGTTGTGATGTCACGCATATGAAAGATGAGCAAATTACCAAAGACTGGTATGCAGACCTACGGAAAGAGCAAGGCCCACATATTATGAAAGGCATTATTAGCAATATTGTGGGTAATCCATTGGATTAAAAACAGTTAATTTCATCATTAATATTAAATAAAAGCCGCGATTTTAGTTATCGCGGCTTTTGTTATTTAGGTATGAAAATACTACAGTTGCTGCACCTTGCTTTTTAAGGCTTCCATTTGTTCAATAATATGTTTGATCATCAACTGGGAAACGCGTGAAATCTGGCGTTTAGGCGCCACACAGAGGGCAATGGTCAGCGGATGCAGCCCTTTTTCAGAGATAGGTTTAAAGACCACTTCATCTCGCTCGACATACGGTAAAACATCGAGATAACTAAAAATTCCAATCCCGGTATTTGCCTTAGTGAGAGTATTCATCAGACGGATATCATTCGATTCCGTTTTACGTACAGGTATAAATTGATGATGTTTATACAATGCCTGTACATAATCATGAATAATCAGGGGTTCGGCCGGAATAAAATGGTTGTCATTCAAGGTATCTGAAAAATAAATCTTTTCTGCTTGAGCAAGAGGGTGTGATTTACCCATCACAAAACCTAAAGGTAGTTCCAGAAAATGGAGGACTTCAATATGTTGATGGGATTTCGGATTCAGGATCAGGCCAAAATCCAGATCTGCCTCAATCACTTTTTTGGCTACGATTTCACTGTCTGCGACCCGGATATTAAAATTAATCCAGGGATAATTTTCATACATATATTGCACGGACTGCATGACAAAACCATCATTTAAGGCAGAAATTAAACCAAATTCGATGGTCCCACGCGTAAGTCCCTGAATTTCATCAAAGCGAATCCGGGTTTGCTGGAATTCTTTTTGCCATTTCATAACATCGGCATAGAGTAATTCGCCCGCCAGTGTCAGTTTTAAACCATTGGGCAAGCGCTCAAATAACATAATTCCCAGTTCTTCTTCAGCCAGAGCAATTTGCCGATGTACTGCAGACACGGAAATGAATAATTGATCTGCGGCCTTGCGTAAACTTCCCGTTTTCGCCACCGCGATAAAATATTCTGAAAATCGGGAAAAAGGCGTATTCATCAATTTAGTCAAGCAAGTACCACCGTTTATTTATATCAATATTTGAGATAAACGTGTTTATGCGAGTTTTATGCCAAAGAAGGTAGCTTTAATCGGCAAGTACATTTGTACATGGTTGATGTGTTCTAATTTTAAGAATGAATAGTACGAATCATTCTAATAGACAGAATGACAATAAATTAAGTAATTTCAATCATAAGCAAAGCCAAAATTGCACAGTTCTGTACTGTTCAAGGCCTGTAAAAAGAGACCATCCACAGTAAGAATATAGGTTTGATATGAACGCCATTCCAGTCATCAATTTATTCAACAAACCCTGCTATAGCCAGTTTGATGATCAGGACTGGGAAATTCTGGCTCGTCACTGGTATCCGGTTGCACGGATTCAGGACGTTTCTACCCAACCGCAACAAGTAATCCTGCTTGATGTCAAACTTGCACTGTATAAAACAGACAGTGGTGCAATTCACCTGGTTCGTGATCTCTGTCCACACCGGGGCGTACCCTTAACCAAAGGCTGGGTTTCGGGTGAAAATCTGGTCTGTCCTTATCATGGCTTACACTACAATGGCCAGGGAAAATGTATCAAAATTCCTGCACAACCCGAGCTGACCAACATTTCTGAGCGCTTTTCTCTGACCAAATTTCCAGTAGTGCAAAAATATGGCTTGATCTGGACCAGTATTTTTGGCCGTGACGAAGCAAAAGCCAATTTCCCTGTTTTAGATACCTGGGAGATGCCAGATCATCAGGCAATTTTACCGCCGTTTGTGGATATTGCCGGTTCAAGTGGCCGTCAACTGGAAGGCTTTATTGATGTTGCACATTTTGCCTGGGTTCATCAGGGTTCTTTCGCAGATCCTGAAAATCAGGTTGTACCCAAATACACGACAGCACGTACAGATTACGGCCTGCATACCGAATATGTTAGCAGTGTCAGCAACTATCCACATGGTATGCAAGATCTGGCACCGGAAGGCTTTTTGTGGAAACGTGTATTTGATGTCTATCCACCGTTTTCTGCGGTGCTAACCGTACATTTCCCAGAACAGGGACAATTAAAAATTCTCAATGCCTGTTGTCCGGTCTCACATAATAAAACCCGTTTATTTGTACCACTGACACGCAACTTCGATACCACAGGAGATTTACAGGCGGTATATGACTTCAATGCACAAATTTTTGCCGAAGATCAGGACATGGTAGAAAGCCAAAAACCTGAAGAATTACCGCTCGATATTTCTATGGAAGCGCATTTTGAAGCAGATCGCTCTTCAACGACCTATCGTCGAATCTTAGTCGAGTGGGGATTAAGTAAACGTTATATTGTCTAATATATTTTAAAATTTAAAAATATGGATTAAATTTTAAATAGAAACCCTATATTTCAATATAGTGGTTTTTATTTATATTATTTTTGAATGATCAAAATATTATTTATATGTCCTTATTTCTTAATTAAAATTGATTAATATTTTCAAAATTTGGAAATTAAATAAATCAATCCAGGCAAGCTCCGATTAGAGATTTCCAACCTCCTTCAATGAGGAGAGAAAATAAAAATATCTACAGAACATCATCCTTTCGGCGCATTACAAGCTAAACCCAACTATCAAAAAAACTATTAATCTATTTAAATATTAATAATTTATATCAAAAACAATTCCACTCCCTCAATGAGTCTCAATACATGATTCTATCATCTACATCTATCTTTGCTCATGAAAAATATGAAGCTTCGATTAAAAAAAGAGTGCACAAATTTAAAGCGTTTTATTTTATCGCACTACTAATAAGCAATAATAAAAATAAATCATTTTATTAAATTAAATTTTATATCAACTACAAGCTTAGTATTTATTACTTTAATCCCATTACTTTTTAATTAAATCATAAAAACAAAAACATTTTATTTTAAAATCCTGTTTTTATTATTTTTGATAAAAACTGGAATACTTATTGCTAATTATATATTGAACAGACTGAGCACATTTAAGTGAAGTCATTTTAAAGCATGTGTTGCATGACACAGAACAACCAAGAGCAGAATAGAATGAAAGAAAAAAATAGCTTGAAAACCGGATTGAAAAAATTGGTAGGGGTGTTAATGGCAAGCGGTGTAATGAGCATGGCCGCTGTCGCGAATGTTCAGGCCCAAGATAAAGCCGCGTTTGTTTATATTGGTCCAACCAGCGACCATGGCTGGACTTATTCTCATGATCAAGGCCGGATTAAGGCTGAAAAAACCCTCGCAGGAAAATACAAAACCTCTTATATCGAAAATGTCCCGGAAACGGCAGATGCCGAACGTGTGATCCGTAACCTGGCACAACAAGGCAATAAAGTCATTTTTGCGACTTCATTCGGTTATATGAATGCGATGGAGAAAGTATCCAAGCAATTTCCAAATACCGTATTTATGCATGCAACCGGTTATAAGCAGGGCAAAAATTTAGGGGTATATGATGTCCGCACCTATGAAGGCGCTTATATGCTAGGTGTGGTCGCAGGGCAAAAAACCAAAAATAATGTTTTGGGCGTAGTTGCGTCTTTTCCAATTCCTGAAGTTATCCGTAATATCAATGCCTATACCCTCGGCGCACAAAGTGTAAATCCAAAAATTAAAACCAAAGTCATTTGGGTGAATTCATGGTTTAACCCGGGTAAAGAACGTGACGCAGCCTTGGCCTTGATTGCTCAAGGCGCAGATGTACTCATGCAAAATACCGATTCTCCGGCAGTGGTACAGGCGGCTGAACAAAAAGGTGTCTTTGCTTTTGGCTGGGACTCTGACATGAGCAAATTTGGCCCTAAAGCGCATCTTGCCGCATCGGTTTTACATTGGGAAAAAATTTACACCCCGGTAATGATGCAAGTCAGCAATAAAACCTGGAAACCAAGTGCAATGTGGTACGGCGTGAAACAAAAAGCAGTCGATATTGAAAGCTTTGGTCCTTCCGTGTCGGCAGCCTCTAAAGCAAAAGCACTCAGCGTACGTGACGGTATTTTAAAAGGCACATTGCATCCATTTACCGGCCCGATTCATAAACAGGATGGCACATTGGTCTTGGCAAAGGGCAAGCGCCTAGATGATGCGGCACTAAGCAAAATGAATTACTACGTGAAGGGCGTAGAGGGTTCATTACCGAAATAAAGCTTTGTCATTTTGCAATTCAAAAAACTTTAAATACTTTGATGTACTTTCCCGCATCCATCTGAATGCCTGCACGCTTCAGATGGATGCCGCACTGTCACAGCATTGAATAGGGCACTGATGATGACCTCTCAACACGATAGATCTGCTCATGCGCAAGAGTTGAACGCACGTTCTTCTTCAGGTGTACCGCGTTTACAGCTCATCAATATCTGTAAAAGTTACAATTCATTGAAAGCGAATGACCAGATACATTTAACCGTTCAACCTGGGCAAATTCATGCCATTTTGGGTGAAAATGGTGCTGGCAAAAGTACCCTGATGAAAATCATTTATGGGGCAACCAAGGCCAATCAAGGACAAATCCTCTGGAACGGTAAAGAAGTTCATATTGATAACCCGTCGATGGCAAGAAAGCTCGGGATTGGCATGGTCTATCAGCATTTTTCTTTGTTTGAAACCTTGACCGTGGCGGAGAATATTTCACTGGGACTGGATAAAAAGATTCCTTTAAAAGCTCTAAGTCAAAAAATCATTGCAGTCTCAGAACAATATGGTTTACCGATTGATCCACGCCGCGAAGTACATTCTTTATCGGTAGGTGAGCGGCAACGTGTCGAAATTATTCGTTGTCTTTTGCAAAATCCCGCTTTAATCATTTTAGATGAACCGACCTCGGTACTGACACCACAAGCGGTACGGCAACTGTTTAAAACCTTGCGTTTATTGGCCTCCCAAGGCGTTTCAATTTTATATATCAGTCATAAATTACACGAGATCAAAGAACTCTGTGATGAAGCGACCATCTTACGCAATGGCCGTGTCACCGGAAATGTTAATCCCAAAGACAACAGTACCAGTGATTTAGCACGCTTAATGATTGGCCGTGATTTACCGACCTATGTACGCCCTGAATATACAGGTGAAAAACAGATATTATTCCAGGTTGAGAATCTCAATTACCAGTCCGACGACCCATTTGGTGTGTCGCTGAAAAATATCAATTTAAATATTTTTGCCGGTGAAATTGTAGGAATTGCCGGGATTTCTGGCAATGGGCAAGCAGAATTACTGTCTTTATTGTCGGGTGAAAATAGCCTGAAACATGGCCGGATGGTTCTGGATCAAATCGATATTTCCCGATTCAGTTCTGGAC
>DDAT01000029.1:67072-81752 GCA_002332985.1 Acinetobacter lwoffii
TCTGGACAACGGCGTGATTTGGGCCTGGGCTTTGTCCCTGAAGAACGTCTGGGCCGAGGAGCAGTCCCGAACATGACACTGTCCCAGAATGCCTTGCTGACCGCATTTCGGCAGAACCTGACGCAATGGGGATTAATCAAGTTTGCACAATGTAAGCTTTTTGCCGAGCACTGTATTGAAAAATTCGGGGTGAAAGCCAGTGGCCCAGAGGCAGAAGCACGTTCCTTGTCCGGTGGAAATCTACAAAAATTTATTGTCGGCCGGGAAATTTTGCAAAACCCGAAATTCCTGATTGTGGCTCAACCGACCTGGGGCGTTGATGTGGGCGCGTCCATGTTTATCCGGCAAACCCTGATCGACCTCTCTCGACAAGGTGTTGCCATTTTGGTGATTTCAGAAGAATTAGAAGAGCTGTTTGAAATCAGTGATCGTCTCTGCGTGTTGGCCAATGGTGAACTATCTCCAGCGATACCTACTCATGAAACCAATACTGAAAATGTTGGAATCTTGATGTCAGGCATTCCAGGCCATGACACTGCGATCATAGTAGAGGAGCAGCAAGCTCATGCTTAATATAACAAAAAAACAAATATACAGGTTGAGAGGAGAGCGACATGCATTTACTGGAACCGCGTGAACATCCCTCTCAAATCATGAAGTGGCTTTCACCGCTCATTGCGCTGCTAGCCATGCTGATTGTCGGTAGTATTCTGTTTTTAATGTTGGGGATTAATCCCGCGCAAGCCATGTACATCTTCTTTATTGAACCGCTGACATCGTCTTATGGTTGGAGTGAACTGGCAGTCAAAGCCGGACCTCTGATTCTGATTGCCTTGGGGCTGACGGTCGGATTTCGAGCCAAATTATTCAATATCGGTGCTGAAGGTCAGCTCACCATGGGCGCGATTTTTGGCGGTGGTATTGCGATTTTATTTCATGATCACATCGGCTGGTGGATTCTCCCGTTAATGATCGTTATGGGCGCACTTGGTGGGGCACTCTGGGGTGCAATTCCTGCCTTACTGAAAACCCATTTTAATGCTGAAGAAACCCTGACCACCCTGATGATGAATTATGTCGCAGTATGTGTGTTGCTATACCTGGTCAATGGTCCTTGGCGTGATCCGGAAGGGATGAACTTCCCACAATCGGTGGTTTTTAGTGAGAGTGCGACGCTGCCATTCATTGTAGAAGGCACACGCATTAATGCCTCTATTTTTATCACTTTTTTTGCAGTCCTTCTGTTTTGGGTTTTTATGCGTAAAAGTCTGACGGCCTATAAACTGGAAGTCAGCGGTCAGGCACCTTTAGCTGCCAAATACGCAGGTTTTTCTTCCTCCAAAGCGATCTGGATGAGTCTGGTGATTTCCGGAATGATGGCAGGTATTGCCGGAATCTGTGAAGTGGCTGGACCTATTGGTCAGCTGAATCCGAACCTGTCCCCAGGTTATGGCTATGCGGCGATTATCGTGGCCTATCTAGGGCGTTTAAACCCCATCGGTATTGTGCTGTCAGGCTGTTTTATGGCGCTGATTTATCTGGGCGGCGAAATGGCACAAATGCAGTTGCAGCTTCCGGTCGCGATTACCGGTATTTTCCAGGGCCTGCTGTTATTTTTCCTGTTGGCTTCCGATGCATTAATTGAAAACCGTTACCGTTTTAGCAAAAAAATGGTGCCACCGGTCCCTCAGTCCACAGCAACCACCCTCTAACCCAATGTTGTCTACAGCAAAAGGAAGCATGATATGGCTTTAGAAATAACTGCAATTCTTGCAGGTACTGTTGCAGCAGCAACACCACTGATTTTCGCAGGTCTGGGGGAATTGGTCACACAGCGGACAGGTGTGATTAATCTTGGAGTAGAAGGGATGATGCTGGTCGGTGCAATTGTAGGTTTTGCTTTTGCTGCGCAATATGATGCCAGTGTATTAAGTGCCTTATTGATGGGTGGTCTGGCAGGCATGCTGATGGCCCTGATTTTTGCCTTTTTTACCTTGTCTTTAAGTACCAATCAATCCGCGTGCGGTTTGGCTTTAACCATTTTTGGACTCGGTATCTCTGCATTTTTGGGACAGAACTACGTCAGTATGGCTTTACCGGGTCTGGCTAATTTTAATATTCCACTATTAGCGGATATTCCAGTATTGGGTCCGATTTTGTTCCAGCAAAACTATGTGGTTTATCTGTCAATCTTGGTCTTCTTTCTGGTGTGGTTTGTCTTAGCCAAAACCCGTTTGGGCTTATTGCTTAAAGCAGTCGGAGAATCACCGGAAAGTGCGCATGCCATGGGTTATCACGTGTTGGCGATTCGTTATGGCGCAGTGCTATTTGGCGGTTTGATGGCAGGGGTTGGCGGAGCATTTTTATCGACCGTATATACCCCGATGTGGATTGAAAATATGGTGGCAGGCCGCGGCTGGATTGCCATTGCACTGGTAGTATTTGCGGTGTGGAAACCAACACGTTTAATGCTCGGCGCTTACCTGTTTGGGGGCGTAACCATTTTGCAATTTCACGCCCAGGCGCTTGGAATCAAGGTGCCGAACGAGCTGCTTGCCGCATTGCCCTATATAGCCACCATTGTGGTACTGGTCATGATTTCACGGAATAAAAAAGTACTCAAAATGAATTTGCCATCTTCTTTAGGCAAAACCTTCGTGCCATAACCGCAGCCATTCATCATAAATAGAATAGATTTGAGTATAAATCATGAAAATTTTAACAGCTTCCTATGTCCTTACCATGAACACGCAGAATGAATGTATTAAAAATGGCGCGATACTGATTGATGGTGACAAAATAAAAGCAGTGGGTACATTGGCACAGTTAACCCAATGCTATCCAGAGGTGCTCATTGAGGATTACCCACAAACGATCCTGATGCCGGGCTTGATCAATAGCCATTGTCATTCCGGTTTATTGCGTGGCACGGCAGAAGGGTTACCGGTTTGGGATTGGTTACAGCAGTATATTGATCCGATGCACCGGGTGTTGACACCCAATGATGCGAAGATTGCTTCTTATTTGTGTTATGCCGAAGCACTTTTGTCGGGAACCACCACTATTGTCGATATGTGGCGCTATATGGACGGAAGTGCTGAAGCTGCGCAAGCGTTGGGAATTCGTGCCGTTCTCGTACCCTATGTCGCAGAGCATCCGGATCACAATTATTTTGAAACCTTAAAAAGTAATGAGGCTTTAATCAACCGTTGGCATCAGCAGGCGAATGGACGTATTCAGGTTTGGGTAGGTTTAGAGCACCTGTTTTATGCTGAAGCTTCAGCATTAAGCCTCATTGAGAAACTTTGTCAGGATTATCAAACCGGTTTTCATACCCACAGCAATGAAAGCCAATTTGATGTACAGGAAAACCTGTGCCGTTCAGGTATTCGCCCAATTGAGAGTCTGCAAAAACTGGGCTTGCTAGATCTGCCTAAAACTTTGTTGGCACATTGCGTCTGGACAGATGCAAATGAAATTCAGATTTTAAGGCGACATGCGGTAGGGGTTGCGCACAATCCTATTTCCAACATGAAGTTGGCTTCCGGTGCAGCGCCTGTCGTTGAAATGCTACGTCAAGGCGTTGCGGTGGGTTTGGGTACTGACGGAGAAAAAGAAAACAATAACCTGGATCTATTTGAAGAAATGAAAACGGCATCATTGCTGGCCAAATTTTCTTCGCTGGATGCGGCCGCCCTGGATGCCTGGTCAGTCTGTCAAATGGCTACGATTACAGGAGCTAAAGCCTTGGGTATGCAAGATGAAATTGGTTCATTGGAAGTCGGCAAACAGGCCGACCTGATTGCGGTGAAACTGGATACACCGCGGATGACGCCGTTGATTGATCATAGAAAATTATTTAATTTGCATACCAATTTAGTCCATGCAGTTCAAGGCCAAGATGTCGTGATGACGATGGTGGCGGGACAGACTGTGGTTAAAAATGGCCGTTTGATCAATGCCGATTTACAGGCTCTAATTGATCAAGTGAATCAGGCGGCGCCACGCTTGTTTGAACGTCGTGATCAGTGGTTTGCAAAGCAGGGGCAAACGGTGAATGAATTACAGCGGGAAGAATTTTAAGATTTACGTGGGGGTTGAGGTTATTCATTGATAGTGGGGTGACCTCAGACGCCTTTCTAACGAGTGATTTAAATGAAATTAAACAGAGTGAATAGACTGATATTTTCTAATCTTTAGATGAGTTTCATTCATTCACTTCTAAATTGCATCTAATAAGCTATAAAACCATTCTTTGAATTTACCCCTTTGCATCTCTATATTGGAGTGATAGGAGCCGTCGCGGTCAGCCTGTTCTGTGTGTATAGCCTGTTTCAACAGAAGCAGGATATCGGTTCTACCACTGAACTGGCTTTTTTGATGACCTATATCATTGGCGCTATTTGTGTGTGGAATATCCCACTTGCTGCAGGGATGGCGGTTCTACTTACGATCATCCTGATGGGCAAACAGACACTGCATCAATTTGCCGGAAAAACGATCCAAAGCTATGAGTTAAGAGATGGGCTACTTTTATTGGCTTTGATATTGATTGCGTTGCCGGTCATGCCCAATAAGCCCTTGTGGGGCGCCGTACTGAATCCCTATATCATCCTGAAACTACTCATTTTAATCTTGATTGTGCAGTCCATGGCACATGTGGCAAAACGAATCCTGTCCAATGATAAGGCGCTTATTTTATCTGCCTTAGCCTCGGGATTTGTCTCCAGTACGGCCACAATTGCCAGTTTGGGCATGCAAGTTCGATCCGGACAGGCCAGTGCTAAATTAAATGCAGGTGCGGGATTAATCTCCTGTATTGCCACCTTATTACAGCTCTTGCTGATTGTTCTGGGAGTGAGCGTAGAATGGTTCAAGTTTCTGCTAATTCCGAGTTTGGTGGGCATCGGAATTTTATGTATTGCTGTCGGATTCTTGATTTATCGAACTCCCCAAGCGGATAACAGTATGAGCATTAATGAAATACAAGAAATTGATAGCCGGATGTTCAGTATAAAAGAAGCGGTAATTATTGCGGTCAGTTTGACCTTACTCCAGGCTGGGATTTACGGCGCGAATCTTCTACTGGGGGATAGCGGCTTAATTTTAGGCACTTTTTTAGCCTCTTTATTTGAAGTGCATGCTGCTGTAGCAGGTGTAGTGATACAGGGAAATCCTCACAACCTGACTTTAATTTATGCTGTTATGATTGGACTTGCGGCACATGCGGTGTTTAAAAGTATCAATTCTTTTGTGACCGGGGGATGGAAATTTTTTCTGTATTTTGCACCTAGCCAGATTCTACATATGTTAGGACTTATCTTTATTCTTCTGAGTTTGAAATAAAGAAGGGCTGGTTTGCATATATTATGAAATGATCCAATCATTTTAAGTCATTTTTAAGATTCAGATTCTAGGCTAAAGCATCTTAAAGTCTTTGAGCCATGGATCATGCTGAAGCTGTTTTCCCATTCGTCTTCTTTTAGTCAGCGACCTAAAAAGTCGATCAGTCTTTCAGGCTTCAATATGTTACTGGCTATTTGGCTAGGACTGATCCTAAACTTTGCTTTCTATCAGAAAATTCATGAATTAACACCTTATGCCAATCTGAAAGCAGGTCTGTTACTGGCCGCCACGGCGCTGATCATTATTGCGTTTTACAATCTGGTATTACAGTGGCTGAACTGGAAATGGAACGCCAAAATACTGGCCAGTGTCTTGATCATTCTGGGTGGTTTCAGTGCTTACTTTGTCAATAGTCTGGGGGTCGTTATTACGCCAGACCAGATCCAGAATATGCTGCAAACCGATGCCCGCGAAGTTCGAGATCTCTGGTCAATGCGACTGGTCATCTGGACACTAGTATTTGTAGTTTTTCCACTTTTTATCATCTGGATGCTTAAAATTCAGCCTGCATCGCTTGGGCATCAGCTGGTGCATAAAAGCCTGAGCAGTGTAGTCTCACTCGGACTGATTCTAGGTTTATTGTTCTGTTTCTATGTCGATTATGCCGCCATCTTCCGTGAGCACCGCGATCTGAAGGGTATGCTTTCTCCACAAAATAGCATCGCGTCCACCTTGTCCTATTATAAAAAGAAAGCACCTAAAGCGAATTTACCTTTGGTGGCTTTTGGCGAAGATGCACATCTGTTACAGCAGGCCCAAATGCAGGATCATCCCAAATTGATGGTGCTAGTTGTTGGAGAAACTGCACGTGCCGAGAGTTTTGCTTTAAATGGCTATGCGCGCAATACCAATCCTGAACTGAGCAAGTTAGCGGTGATTAATTTCAATCAGGTGAGCTCTTGTGGAACTGCAACTGCCGTTTCAGTGCCTTGTATGTTTTCGGGCATGTCACGTGAAACCTATGATGAACAGCTAGCCAGCCACCGTGAAGGTTTGCTGGATATTGCTCAGCGCGCCGGATATCAGGTGACCTGGATTGATAATAACTCAGGCTGTAAAGGTGCCTGTGACCGGGTACAAAAGTATCAGATTCCGGCACAACTGAAACAGAAGTGGTGTGATGCTTCTGGTGAATGTTTTGATGAAATCCTGGTGGATAGTCTGAAAGATTATCTGGCGCATCTGGATAAAAATAACCCGAAACCACAATTAATTGTACTGCATCAGATGGGCAGTCATGGCCCCGCATATTTCAAGCGTTCCAAAACGCCGTATCAACCATTTCAACCAACCTGTAATAGCAATGCCATTCAGGGCTGCAGTACAGAAGAATTAAAGAATAGCTATGATAATTCGATTGTATATACAGACCATGTTCTTGCCCAGATCGTTGAAACTTTAAAGCAGCAAACTCAATATCAAACCGGTTTCTGGTACCTGTCTGATCATGGAGAATCCACCGGAGAGCATGGTTTATACCTGCATGGTGCACCTTATAGTATGGCGCCGACCCAGCAAACCCATGTCCCGATGCTGATGTGGTTCTCCGATGCCTGGAAGCAGCAGAATACCCAGCAGGTCAGCTGTCTCAAAGGACAGACCGAACAGGCCCGTAGTCAGGATCATCTTTTCCCCAGCTTATTAAGTTTACTGGATATAAAAACGCAAGTGACTGAAGCTAAAAATGATATGCTTGCACAATGCTCACCATCATTAAAGAACAGAGCTTGAAATGCATAAAATACTGATTATTGAAGACGACTTTATGATTGCAGAGTCGACTGAAACATTGCTCAAGCTGCATCAGTTTGAGGTGTGCTGGGTCAATAATGGGATTGAGGGTTTAAAACAGTTACAGCAGCAGGCATATGATATTGTCCTGCTCGATTTAGGCTTGCCGATGATGGATGGCATGCTGGTGCTAAAAAATATCCGGCAGAAGTTTCCGGATTTACCGGTACTGATTATCTCCGCCCGGGATCAGTTACAAAACCGGGTGGATGGGCTGAATCAGGGAGCAGATGACTATTTAATCAAGCCTTATGAATTTGACGAGTTACTGGCCCGTATTCATGCCTTAATACGCCGTAGTGGTTTAAAAAATACCGGGATAGATACGAATAAGAAATTATCACACAGCGGTTTGGAACTAGATCTGGAGCAGCATATCGCTCTCTTTAATGGACAGGCTATAGAATTATCCAACCGGGAATGGTCCATCTTAATGGCCATGTTAAATCATCCGAATAAAATTTTTTCCAAGAATGATCTGGAAGACAAGCTTTATGACTTTGATAGTGATGTCATTAGTAATACGGTGGAAGTCTATATCCATCATCTGCGGGCAAAACTAGGAAAAGACTTCATACGTACCATACGTGGGCTAGGATATCGTTTAGGATGAGCGCCATGCAGAAACGTTATTCCTTGCAAAAACGTCTGGTTATTTATATTTCATTATTTAGCGTAGTACTGGGCTGTGTGCTGATCTTTGCGGCATACCGGATTGCGCTCGAAGAAATTAATGAAGTACTGGATAAACAGATGCAAAGTCTGGCAGAGCGCATTGCAGAAAATCATCCGCAACCCTTACAAAGCCAAATCGATCTAGCCAAACAATACAGTGAAGAAGATTTATTTGTAGATATCTGGTCCTATACAGATACAGCCACTTCTTTGCATCCGCAGGATGTTCTGGTGGCGCCGGTCAAGAAAGCAGGTTTCTACAAGCATCAGACGCCGTATGGAACCTGGTTAACTTATATTATTCCTGGTAAGCAATTACAGATTCAGGTGAGCCAGCAGCAAAATGTCCGGCAGGAACTGGCGCTGGAGCTGGCAGCCAATATGTTTCTTCCTTATGTGCTTTTTTTACCTTTTGCAGTATTTGGCTTAGGCTGGATGATCCGGAAAAATTTTCAGCCGCTCAATGATTTTAAAACTGAATTGGCCAGCCGCAAGGCACAAGACTTAAAGCCAATTGCAATGAAAGATTATCCCTTGGAGCTGGTACCGACCATTCAGGAAATGAATTATTTGTTTGGCCGCATTTCTCTGGCCCAACAGGAACAACGTCAATTTGTAGCAGATTCTGCCCATGAATTACGCACGCCACTGACAGCACTAAACTTACAGCTGCAAATTTTGCTACAGCAGTTCCCTCAAAGCGAGTCTATCCATAATTTGAGTCAAGGCATTTTGCGTATGCAGCATCTGGTCAACCAGTTATTGAGTCTGGCAAAACAGGATGTGACCGAAGGTTTAAGCGAACCTGTTCAATTGCTATCACTGAATCAAATGACAGTCACCTGTATCGAAGAACTAATTCAATTGGCGCTACAGAAAGACATTGATTTGGGCGTAGAACAGCAACAGGAACTGCAGATTCAGGGCCAGGTTTCAGCTTTGCACTCGATTATTTATAATTTAATTGATAATGCAATTAAATACAGTCCGAAGGATGGCGTGATTAATGTATCTATTTTCCAGCAAGGACGGCAGGCGGTTTTACAAATTGAAGACAGTGGGGCAGGGATAGATCCTGCTCAATTCAATCAGATCCGGCAACGCTTCTACCGGATACATAACCATGCAGAAATTGGCAGCGGTTTGGGTTTATCCATTGTAGATAAAGCCACCGAGCGCTTGGGTGGAACACTAGAATTTTCGCGAAGTACCAATCTGAGTGGCCTTTGTGTACAGGTCAAGCTTCCTTTAATCGAAGCCTAAGCGAATAAGCTTCTGGTTTTTTTGGAGTTAAGGTTGCCTGATACTAGAGAGTATAGGAGTGGTCTTTTCTATGGGTAGTTTATGGCTAAACAGCGTATAGCCAATGACATTCATGCACCAGATAATCCAGCCAGTCCATAAATTATGACTCAGGAAATGTGCTCCGCGCATCATTTGTGCCCAGCCCATGGCCAACCCTAAAATTACTGCACCGATCAGAAGAAAATAAGCACGCTTGCGGTTAGAAATGCGATAAACAAAATAGCCGGCCATTAACGCAAAACCACTAGATGCATGCCCGCCAGGAAAACAGTGGCCTGCAGTGGCACTAAAATCCCACAAAATTCCGTTATGGGTAGGTATGGTCATATCCCAGGGACAGGCATGGGCTGACTGGGATTTTAAAATTCCGATCGAGGCTGTGGTTAGCACCACCATACTAAAAAAATAGCCAAATTCCCAGCGTCGCGTATACCAATTCTGCCATTTCAGTGATGCCAACCAGCCCAGCAATAATGTGATATACACTAGAATCAGCAGGTCTTTCACATAGCGATGATTGAGTTCTGCCAGTGCCCATTGTTGTCGAAGGGGAAATTGACCCTGATCATCGATAAAGCGATAGATGAGCTGTAAGTCCAGCACTCCTCGAATGTCAAAGAAGTTGAGAAGAATCAAAAAACTGAAGATCAAAAGTAAAGTTTGGGTCAGTAAAAACCGGGAACGGTCAGTGATCATTTTTAAGTTGTCCATTTCAGGCAGTAGCAAGAGCAGAGGTCAAATCAAATGACCAGCCAAAATGATGCCCCAGGTCAGGGCAATTAAACTAAGTGCTACAAACTGAGCCGCACTGCCCATATCCTTGGCATTTTTAGACAGTTCATGCCGTTCCATGGAAATACGATCTACCACTGCCTCTATCGCTGAGTTAATCAGTTCAATGATCAACGCCAGTAGGCATACGGCGACCATCAGCGCTTGCTCAGCTGGACTAACCGGCATCCAAAAACTTAGAGGAATCAAAATAAGGTTGATCAGCAGAATTTGCCGGAAGGCAGCCTCATTTTGAAAGGCGGTTTTAAAACCAGCCAGGGAATAACGGGTCGCATTAAAAATACGCTGCGTTCCTGAGGTGCCTTTATAAGGTGAGCGGTAGGAAGACATAGAACAATTTCAGTTAACAAGAGATAGGATTAACTTAAATTTTCAATCTTAAAATGCTCTTAAAAAAACCGGCCGTTCTCTGGATTTTTTATACACATAGCTTTTACATTCTTTTGCACAAAATTAAGAATTTTTTAAGGTAGGACTTCTATCTTGAGTACCAAGTTAATTTCGTGGTATGAGCCGAATGATCAAGTTTAGTTTTGATCCTCAGTCATCTGATCAGATTCATTATTTGGATGGATATTTCAAGCAGTCTCAATACAAAAAACAAATCAGTCTAAATAAATTTTCACTACAGGCCCATCACTTTGATCCCGTGATCTCGGTACAAGATAATGCTCTACAACTAAGAGTACAAACTGTACACCGTGGTGAGACGTGTGAACGTCGAGCACTGGAAAATTTTATTCAAGAAAAATATCAACAAGTCCATCAGGCCACGATATCAACCTTCTCTTCGACCCTGTTTGCCGGTTATGACGGAGCCAAAATGCAAGTTGTTATTGGCATGGAGCATTTACACCAAACCAATGCCTTCCTGGAACAGTATCTCGATGAACTAATTGAAAATATTCTTGGCAAGCTCAGTCAGGCGGAGGTTAGTCGGAACAAGATTGTAGAAATTGGCAACTTAGCTGCAGTAGACATGAATCAGGCCAAACTGATAGTGGCATTTCTGGTCTTTCATCTCTCGCAGCAATGCATTGAAAGGGCAGTATGTACCGGAACAACTGCAGTACGTTATGTGTTGCAACAGATGGGATTACGTTTTCATGTGCTTGAAAAGGCTGATCCGCAAGTCCTTGGAGAGGCACAACGCCTGTGGGGCAGTTATTACCAGCAGAAACCTTATGTGCTGGCGATTGATGTGGCAGAAGCCCTACAAGTCGCTCGTCAACTTTATCAATTTAGTCATTAAAGCATTTTGCTTGATCAGCGAGGCACAGAATTTAAATGATGACTGCTTTATTTGAACGTATCAACCTGCAAGCACGACAATATCCGCAACGAGAAGCGGTAGTCACCGCACAGGCAACACTCAGCTATGCGGAGCTACAGCAGCGGGTAGAATTATTGAGTGCCAGTTTCAAGCAGCTTAATCTGCGCCATCTGGCCTTGTGGGGCATAAATAGTATAGACTGGATTGTAGTCGATCTTGCCGCACAAAAAGCCGGCATGACCGTGATTCCGGTGCCTCTGTTTTTTACTGCAGCGTAGGTACGGCATCTGCTTTCCGACAGCCGAACCGAGCTGCTCTGTATTCTGGATGAATCTTTCTCTGCACCAGAATGGCTGTTAAATCTAGCTAAAGACATGAGTAGAGATGAGATTTCCATTTAATTCAATTTTCTTCTAAAAATTTCAAAATTCACTTTTATGGACAAGGAAGATATGAACTTATTATCAGGTGTATCGGATTTAACATAATATACATTATACGAAATACGATTGATATACTCATATAAGTCATTCACCATATACTTTTATAGCTGCTGCTCAAGCAACTTCAGCGTTAAAGCACTTCAAATTCAATCCGACGATTTCTCTTACGACCCTCAGCTGTTGCATTATCCGCTACAGGTTTACTTGAACCTGAACCTTTAGTACTCAGTAAATGCGCTGGAACATTTTTTGCGATTAAATAAGCTTTCACTGCTTCTGCACGTTGCTGACTTAACATAAGATTTTTATAAGGATCGCCTGAACTATCCGTATGTCCAATAATACGTATCTTTTTTCCACTAACCTTATTTAAGGCAGTGACCATTTCATCCAGAATTTGTATACCTGAGGCTGCTAATACTGCACTGCCAGATTCAAATTCAATAGTCCGGTTCTTTAATGCAGCATCAATAATCTGCTGTTCTGCCTGATTGACTGAAAGCTGTGCATTTAAGCGGTAATTTTCGGGTGTTAAACCCTTAAATTTCTCTGTAGTATCTTGAATTTCATAAGAATTTGATACTTTACCCGTTAGCTGAATATCAGAACCTTTAACCGTTAAGGTTCCCTGTTTAACCTTTTTAAGGTCTTCATTAATCACATCAATGACTATATTCGACCAATTCGTTGGTGCCACTACTTGGCGGATCTGAATGCGATCCACCACATTTTCCTTACCATAAATTGAATACAATTTCGCCAAAATAGCTTGCTTGCTATTGTTATTTGATACAGTACCTTCAGCAATTACAGGTTGTGCATGCACATTAAAACCAATTGAAAAACAGGATAAAATGATGATTTTATTTAACTTTAAGTATTTATTTTTTATTTTCATTTTATGCTTCTATAAATGTTTATTTAATCAATTTAATGCCTTGAGTCAGGCTCATCTGATTTGCAGTTAAAGACTATTCTAGTGTCGCCAACCTTGAGTTATTTTCTACATTAAAATTGGTTGTTTTTAATTCATATCAATTCACCCACGTGATCCATTTACAATATAATTGATTGATCAAGGTCATGGCATTGAAGTTCCTGTGTTTGCAGCAGTCGTCCTAGTTGTATGAGCTGTTTTTCCTGACATCATCGTATTCTGTGCTGCGACAACTCTCACTACTTTATTCGAAACAACCTGATCCACCAACTGCAAATTGCTATAACTTGGATTACTTCCGATAGAACTTGCATTATTCCCACTCACCAAACGAAAATTGGTCTTCACAAATAGTTCAGGATTCTCTTTACTGCGCCAGACCATCTCAAAAATATTGCCTTTTTGTGTACGCTGAGCACTATCAATCAAACGGTTGATTCCATATTCCCCAGGCTCATCAAAAATGGTATGGGTCTTCCCTTCCAAATCAATCACCGTAATCCGTGCGCCTGGAATTGCGCCGGAATTTGGCCAGATAAAATTCACCCATTGTTGAATTCCGTTTTCAAATAGCATTCTTTGTCCATCAATATCAATGGTATAAGCCAATAAATGAGCCTGTTCCAGTGGGTAAAACTGGAAATTAGATTGATTGGGGCTCACTGCCTGACGACTGGTATTATTTAACTCACCAGTTGCCATACCATTCACAGGCGCGACATAATTTTGAAAGTTTGCAACAAACACAGGATTTAGATTAAGCCCTAAATCTTGCCAGGTTTTCGAGCTTAAGCTATAGCCACGACGGATCACTAAGGAATCAAGATGCTCTTTGACAAAACGGGAAATACTGCCATTTTCACCAAAAATCTGATTAATTTCTTGAGAGGTTGCCTGTAAGCTACCTTGACTGCTAAACGGATATTTTTGCGATAAATTTGCATTAAATGGTTGATAGGCCTGTATCAGCCAGAGTTTGTTCATTTCAGCCTGTGCCGGAAGCATCAGGCTTTCAAAGGAACGTGTGAGTGGAACACTAAATAGTTTTTTAATTAGCTGTTGATCCAGCTCATGGCTTCCTACCGACATTTTCTCATCCACAAACTTTTGGGTGATATTAAAGATAGAATTCTGCTCATCAACGGTTTGCTTAAGGAGCATCATGCTCGCCGGACCAATATCTCCAGAACTTTTGAGATCATTAAAGCGACTCCGTATCTTGGCGAGAGATTGCATATACTCATCCAGCAGCGACCGGTTCTGCAAATCATCTCGTGTACGTATAATCTTGTAGAAGATCTGAAAATCTTTGGCAATCATGCCCTGAGATAAAGTCGATGCAGAATTCTCTGCCAACTTGCCATCATCACGTTGCAATATCTTGCGTTTAAACCAGGCAATAAAACCTTTTTGTGGACCCGCCAACTCTGCTTGTACCAGTGGATTATCCCAGCTGGTTTCTTGCGCTACCCGTTGAATAACTTTACGAATCGGTGAGTTTTCTGGCTCACCAAGAACATCCATCTGATACGTCTGCTGGTTAAAATCAGCGGCCTTGGCATAATAAATGGCACCCAAGAACTTACGCCATTCACTGATATATTCTTTTTTATACATTTCAGTCAGTTGGCGTCGAATTTTTTCAGGACTGCCACTAAAGCTCAAATCATCAGACTGTGATGTATTAAGTACCCAATCTTTACTTTCAGTTGGGCTTTGCGCCGCGGTTTCTATGGCAGGTTGTACATATTCGTTCCAGGCTTGATAGCTATAAAAACCGGGTAAGGCATAACTTCCCAACATGGTTGTCTGAGCATTCTCCCCGACCATCTGTTTGATCGTTAATGCAGGAAAACGTACCAAAGCCCGCATTTTAATTTTGTTATATACACGATCTCGTGCAGACACTCCGGTCATCATCGCGGTTAAAACCTGGCGAGTCTGTTCAACCAGAACAGTATCGGAATCCAGCTGGGGAAATGAACTAGAATCTGTCAGTGTCATGGCATAGCTAAGTAACTGCTCGGCCTTTTGCAGCATTTCAGCACGTGGCAGCTC
>DDAT01000029.1:81815-100384 GCA_002332985.1 Acinetobacter lwoffii
ACGTGGCAGCTGACCACGATGCTGATCCAGCCAAGTCCGCCAAAAACGTGTCAACTGATCGCTGAGATGACTGGAATCTATAGATTTACGGTTACTCAACATCAGATATGTTTTAAGTGCATTATAAGCATCTTGCGGATTTTGGTCAGATGGTTCTAATGCGAGTTGCTGAACTTGTGCAGTCGGATTAATTTGCACATGAATATGATTTTCTTTAAGAACTGCTGCATTGCTTTTTACCCGTTGTAGATATTCTGCAATATTTTGCTGGCTGGGCTGCAATACTAATTGCTCAATTCCTTTAAGATATTCAGCTTGCAGTTTCTCCCTGATCTGTTGTCCTTGATATAGACCAAAACTGTATTTTAATGGGCGCTTCTGATCAAATTGATCTAACTGTTGTAGATGAGCTTGCAAAATTAATAATGCATCGATTTGTGTAACCAGCTCCGTTCCTGACGGTTTCTGCATCTGTACGACCTTATTCAGGTCTGCCTGAACTTCTTCCATTAATTGCTGATTATTTCGATAAGACCACACCCACAGACTCAACACCATCGACACAGTAAGTAAAGCACCGGTAAAAGCCATAAAGCGTCGGCGTTTTCGTGCCGGATTAATATGCTGCTTCACCAGATTTTTATCTTTAAGGATCACTTCAGAAAATAAACCTTTCAGAAAATAACCATGATTCTGTGATACAGACTCTTTAGACAGGCCAAGATCATGATTATCGCTACGGATCAGATGAAATTCCTCAGCAATCTGTTCTGTCATTGGACTTTCAATGGAGCCTTCCTGTAAGGCGCTGGTAAAATAAAATCCACGAAAAACCGGTTTAAACTGATAAGGATTGTCTTGGAATAAAGTGAAGATAAAGGTTCTTAATACCGGTTTGAGACTCTTAAATTCCAATGGAAAGGTCATTACACTGGGTGAAATATGCTGTGAATGCCGACGGGTTAAATGGGTCATACTTACATTTTTCAGACCCTCATATAAAATGCCATAATGCTTTTCAAATAGCTGAACAGCATTTGCACTCGAGTCTGGTTGATAAGCCAAAGTTGCGCCCCAAACCTGATCCAATTCTTGTCCATGATAACAATCAAAAAATTCCGTGAAGCCTGCAATCAGATCCATCTTGGAAAATACCAAATAAACTGGCGCAAAAACTTCTAGACGTTCAGTCAGGTCTTGAATACGGGCACGCAGGTTCTTGGCCAGTTGTAGAGATTTCTCCGGACTTTGATTGACCAACTCAGCGATACTTACGATCACAATAAGACCATTTACGGGCGCTTTAGAACGATTTTTCTTGAGAATATTTAAAAAGCCTAACCATTCAGAATGGTCCTCCGGATAGACTGAATAGCGTCCGGCTGTATCCAGGAAAATACCCTGAGTTGAAAAAAACCAGTCACAGTTTTGTGTTCCGCTGAGTCCAGCAGAGACCATTTTCTGATGAGTTTCTTCAAAAGGAAAGTGCAAACCAGAATGGTAAATCGCCGAGCTTTTCCCAGCCGCTGGGTTACCGATGACCATATACCAAGGAAGTTCATATAGTGCCGCGTGACCCTTACGATCGCCTAATTTTGACTTACGAATCAGCTGAATAGATTGTTTGACTTGCTGACTGATCTGCTGAAGTTCTTCTTTATTATTGTATTTGCTCTCAGCTGCAAAACCTTGAGATAAGGCAGTCTCGATTTCTTCACCCTTTTTAGTATGCAGATAACACCGGATAAGTGTATAAATCCCCCAGCCTATTAATATGGCGACATAGACGGTCAGCAATATCCAGAAAATGCGATCAGAAACCGTATTTTTTATAGAAATAATGACCACTAAAAAGGATAAGGCCATCATTGTTTTAGGGTTGCTAATGTACTGCCAGACATACCCCAGCACTGTATAAAATAATGTATTCACTTTTATCTCTTTTTTCTTTAATTTTTATAAATAGTTAGGCTACTAATGAGATTTCATTCAGTTGATCACTTTCTTTATTTTTAAAACATAAATAGCTTGATTCTTGTTGTGTGCTATAGCTTATTGTAATGACATTGTCGTATAGATATGATGACATCATCGCTGCAAAAACTGCTGCCAATTGTTGGGTATGCCCCAAATAGCTTTGAGGATAAATGGTATGCTCCGGCTCAAAATCAATATTAGTAAATTTTTCTTGTATTATTTTCATTGTTTTAGACTGAGTGGCTTCATCTAAGAAAACTAAAAAAGGATGTCCCTGTTCCAGCTGATAGGACAGATCAACCTGATTCTGACCCAAGTACGCATATAGGTCAGTGACGTACTTACTGAGAGTCAATATTTGTGAAGGCATCATCCCCTCAACCTCTAAGTCATGTGCGGATAAACACCAGCTGGCAGTATATTCTGCAGCAATATAGTCTTCATTTTTCCAAAATTGCTGATCTAGATAATCCTGATCAATTTCAGAATCCGCCATAATGATCAGGCTGATCTCATATGATTGACCTGAAATTTCCTGTACTAAATCTAGTAAGGCTGAATAAGCACGATCAGCAGACAGGAAATGAAACTCGATATGAATTTGGGCAGGCAGCAATGCATATTGTTGTTGAATTTGACTTATAAGCTGCTCTTGATAGAGATCACTCCAATCCCCAGTCATATGATCCACCAATAAAATATGCAGATTCAGCCTATTTAATCGACTTGCTGCTGTTGGATTAGAGGCAATATTTTCTTCATCTTCACAGTAGTTTTCCTGTATCCATCCCGGATGCATTCGATATTGATAAGCTAGTTCGTGATCATAAAATAGTGCTGAACGTTTTAACTGTTCCGAAATTAAGCTCAGACTTTCTTCATGCTGTTGGAGTTGTTGTTGAATCAACTGTTGAATTCGTTGTTCCCGTAATGTCGGAAGCATTTCTTCATTAGTTCTGTTTTCTTCAAGTAAGCGGTCCACAGAATGAATGCGATATGTCAATATAGGTAGACCAAAACGATTTAGCAGTTCTGAGTCCAGCTCAGGACTCTTGAACTGCTTCATGTGCTGCAAGATCTCTGCATTTTCGCCAAAACTGTGCCAAGCGGCAGCTGAAAAAATATTGAGCGTGTAATCCTCAATCGCTTGATCCAATTCTTCTTTATTTTCTAATTCTTGCTGTTGTGCTTGAAGAGATTTATGAGCCCTATCCTTTTGTTCTTGCTGTCTTTGTTTATAGGATTTTACAGCTTTATAAATAAAATAAGGTGTTAATAACAACAAGCAAATTAACAAAGGTAAAATGCCAAAATATAATAGGAAATCAATATTTGATGGATCGTATTGAGTATCTCGCCAGTAATAAATGACAAGAACATTGTTTAAAACGGATAAAACTATAAAAGTCTGAATAATACGCTTAATCATGACATTTTTCCTATCAGGCTATAGCAGGTTTCCGCATTGTGGATTGCCGGATTCAGCATTAATAAAGCTCCTCTGGCTAGCCCCATCGAATGTACTTCTCCAAGTTGGGCTGGGCATAATTCATCTCTGTCTAGAATCAACCGAAGATCCACTAACATGGTCGGGCTACACCAGGTTTGAAGTAACTCTTTCAATTTGGCGCTATGTATTCCTTCAGATAAAAATTTTAGATAGTCTTCACGTTTTAATGGACCAATAACAATTTCAATTTTTTCATCAACTTGCTGAATGGTTTCTCCACAGAAGCTGTTGATTCCCAATAAAATTGGTTGCGAAGCTCCTAAACTGCTTTTTTGCTGATCATTCAGTTGAAAGCTTTCCGGAATAAACTCATTAATCTCAAATTGATATTTAAAAATACAGGACAATATGCTGCTTAAAGCATAATGGGTATTATTTTGCCCCTGCATCAAGCCTGAAAACTCAGCAAAATAATCATCTATAGGTTGCTGTTCATGTTGTTGACTGCTATAGCCACTCAAAGCATGAAGCATATTCAGATAATGATTTTCCTGCTCAACTTCATAACGCATTGGTAAATGATAGTTCAAACAGGCATCGACATATTGGGCGGTTAATTTATGATTAAATAGTCCGAGAAAGTGTAAGCTTTCTTCTCTGTGTGCCCGGGTACTCTGTTTAATTTTATTTGTATAGATATAAGGTAATACGCCCTGTACGCCAGTCAACCCTACGATTAAATTGGTCATCTGCACTTTATGATCTTCACATTGCAATGATTCAATTTCAGAAGTCGGAAAATTAAGATTGAGTGAACTAATAAATTGAAATGATTTACTCCATTCTTGATGTCTGTTTCGTTCAGGTGCATGTCTTAATAATCGCGTGGCTTGAATAAATTCAAAGCTGGTCGGCTGCTGAAAGAGCCGATCAACTACAGAAGTCTTTTGCCACCAACATTCTGTATGCATTGGTATAACTCCTGTTTTGACTTTGAATCAATGACGTGCATATCCACATAACTATTCATTTGAACTTTCAAATTAAAAATGTGATTTAAAAGTTGCACAAAGATATACAGACTGGCTCCTCTAAAGACTTCTGTATCGATCTGAATTTCAACTTTGACACCCCGTACAAAAAGTGGAAATGGTTTATGCTCACGCAACTTCTGGGTCAAAGAAAACTGGATCGATTGAATTGAATTAATAATTAGCCGGTTGTCTTTGGATTGCGGCAAGTTATACAGTTCGAGTAATTCCTTAATGTGACTGACTGCATTTGCTTTCATTAAAGACAGATTATTCAATGATAAATGCGAGATAATTCGCCACTGTTCTTGCTGATTTTGATCAAAACAATAAGGTAAATTGGGTCTTTTCAATAACACGGCTTTACGTGCTAAACTATTGTCATTGAGAGATAAGCTATTCTGATCTTTATGATAACTTTCATAAGGCAAATCCCGATTGCTGCATAACAACTGCATACTGATAAAGTCTGATGAAATTTTCTGTGGTTCTAAAAATTTGGAAATAATCGAATATTTCAGTCCTATATGCTTGTTATTATTCTGCTCAGGCAACAGGTGATAATAAAATTGTATATCGGCCTGATGATAATGACTCATGGCAAAAAAAGGTAATACGGGATAGGTCGTTTGACTGTTCTCGCTTTTCTCTCTCAATAACTTCATTTCGGTGATCGCATACACCTGAAAATACTCAGGATGATGAACATCACTCATTAATGGATACTCTAGGCGAAAATGATCAATTTTCTGCGGTTCAGCCTGCTTAGGGAATAAATTTATAACTGGTGTCGCAAATAATTTGAAATTAGCGCTATTTAATTCTGAATAATCTCTGACCACGACTTGATCATTCAGGTTTATTTTAAAATGAATGTGTAGCTCAAAGTCTGTAGTTTCTATATTTAATTCTTTTAAAAAACTCAGATTGAGGTTAAGAAAATTAAATTTTTCTGGAAAGCAAAAATACTCGATTAATAAACGATAGGCATGATGAGTATGTTGATCAACTGGCAGCGCACTTTCCGCTTCAGTAAATCCCATCAGTTCAAAAGGATTTTGAAAATCAATCTCTTGATTATGAGCTATTACAGAAAAACCCGTCTCCGGTTTAAAAATACAATCCAGAATTTGCAATGGAACACTGGAAATTGCATCCAGATAAATAGGTAATTTCTGTTGTTCCAACAGTCGCTGCTGCTGGTTAAAAATTTCAAAACCAAAGCTCAAGGTTGCATTTCGGTTTAAATGAACATGAGTCGAAGCATGCGTTTTAAAATTAACAGATTTTAAGGCGATTGGTAATAAATTAACCTGGTTTGCCGTACGATATTCACACTGTACCCCACGGATACTTTTTGATTTTAATACCGTTTGCTTGGGAATCTGCTGGCTACTTTTAAGCTGTCGGATTTTACTGGCATCGTCAAAACTGACCACTGAACATGCTGGAAAAGGTTTAAGGTACTGTGGAAACATCACCTCAAAAATAGCACGTGTAAATACTTCATAACTATCGTGCAGTTTTTTATCAATTCGGGCAGAAATCAGGGAAAATGCCTGAATCAATCTTTCGATATGCGGATCATCGATCTGCTCTTGATTCAACGAAAGGTGTTGGGCAATTTTTGGGTATTTATTGGCAAACTCTCGTGATTGTTGCCCAAATTCCTGTAATTGCTTTTCGTAATAAGGTAATAATTCTTCGATCACAGCACACCTGCTGATGTTTTAGACAAAATTACGTATTGTTGCGTAGTAGGCTTGAGGAATGCGTCAAAAATTACCGGTTCATATAGGGGATAAATATTTAAGAATGCATGAATACTTAGACACAGACTTCCCCTGTTATGCTCATCCATCAGCATCTCGACTTTAACCTGCTTTAAACGAGGTTCGTGCGCGTGAATAGACTGTTCAATCGAGTGGCAGATTTTATCTCGGTCCATTGGATTCGCTGTTGAGAGCCCCACAAAATCAATGATGCCAAATTGAAGAATTGAACGTTTGACCTGATCATAACCATTAACCATCGTATCCAGATTAGCCATACGGCTATTTAATAAATCTTCGAGATCGGCAGCCACCGACTCTCTCAACGCCTGTAAAGAAAGGCCTTGAGAACTTTGAGTATCCTGAGACAAGAGACGGTCAAATAATGTTGTTCTAAATCCGTAAGGATAAAGCTGATCCAAATTCATATTGTTATAGTCTAATTTTATTTATTTTTATAAATATCAAGAGAGAGGCTGATCAGGACCAGCCTCTAAAAGATCAAATTACGCTGCATAAGAGGCAGTATTATTTGATAGTGACCATTTCTTGGTCACGGCACCCTTTTGTGTACCGTTAATATCTTGTTGATTATACGTCCACTCAACTGCAGCATATTTCAAACCAAAAGCTTCTGTTGGAACGCCTTCTTGATTTACTATCGGAGTAACCTGAGAAACCAGTACATGTTTTAATTTAATTTGCAGGTATTTAACGCGTTTGTCACCATTAGCGCGATAAAAATCGATTTGTACTTCATCGAAGGTATAACCTGCTGAACATGCTTCCCAAAGTTTTGGACTGGTTGCATCCAGATCTTTCATAAAAATCATGTCGGAATGTTCAACCCGTTCTGCAGTATGACCGCCTACACTGGAAGATGTGGCAGATTTTGGCTGACGAATGTTGTGCGACCAAGAATTTGCTTCTAGCCAGCTTTTATGTTCCGAATCACGAGATTCACCATCAACTTTATATTTGCCGCGAAACTGGATGTAAATGTCTTTCATTTTAATAATTTTCCTGTTGTTATAAATATTCTTATAATTTTAGCAGCGGTCTTAATGACTCGACTGCGGTAACTCAGTGACCAGTCGTAAAGATACAGACAACTCGTCTAACTGAAAATGCGGTCTCAAAAAGACCACAGATTTGTAATGTCCAGGTTCAGCCGGATTTTCTACAACTTTTATCGAAGCTTCACGCAGTGGATACTGTGCTTTGGCTTCCTGTGAAGCGCCATCATCCAAAAGTACATATTGAGACAGCCAGTCGTTTAGAAATGCTTCGACATTTCCTGCAGATGTAAAACTTCCCACCTTATCTCGCATCATTGCTTTTAAATAATGAGCGATTCGCGAGACTGCCATAATGTACTGTATCTGACTGGATAATGCGGAATTGGCATTGGCAATATCGTTATCATATTTCTTTGGTTTTTGGATAGATTGGGCACCGAAGAACGCGGCATAATCGGTATTTTTACAATGTACTAATGGAATAAAGCCAAGATCACTGAGTTCTTTTTCACGACGGTCCGTAATCGCAATTTCAGTCGGGCACTTAAATATGATTTCTCCATCATTGGTTTTAAAGGTATGCACTGGCAGACCTTCGACCAAACCGCCACCCTCAACCCCACGAATCGCAGCACACCAGCCATGCATATCAAAGGCATTGGTTAAACGCGTCCCCAAAGCATAAGCAGCATTCATCCACAGGTATTCATTATGATTTTCACCTGAAACTTCTTCTACATAGTTAAAGCCTGCTGTCGTATTGCCATCTTTAGGATGATAAGGTAAACGGCCTAATACTCGTGGAATAGTCAATGCCAGATAACGAGCATCATCACTTTCCCGGAATGAACGCCATTGCACATATTCAGCTGTTTCAAAAATTTTAGAAACATCGCGTGGGCGATCAATATCAGTAAAAGTTTCCAATCCGAACATGGAAGGACTTGCAGCTGAGAGAAACGGTGCATGTGCCGCTGATGCTACATGTGAAATCTGCTCGAGCAAATACAGGTCTGAAGGTGTGCGATCAAACTCAAAGTCACCAATGAGGGTCGCATAAGGCGCACCGCCAAATGAACCATATTCTTCTTCATAGATTTTTTTAAATAGAGTACTTTGATCAAAGTCGCTGGCACTTTGAAAATCTTTAATCAATTCTTTTTTGGTCGTATTCAACATACGAATTTTAATTAAAGAGTGTGATGGCGTTTCCTGACAAAAGTAATACAGCCCTCGCCAGGTGGACTCAACTTTTTGAAACTGCTCGTGATGCATGATCTTGCTCAGCTGGGTAGAAATAAGCGCATCAATTTCTGCAATGCGTTTATCTAAAGCCAAGGTCATATTGTCTGAAACTATAACGGTACCGGCCATGACTTCCTTGGCCAACTCACCAATCAAACTTTTGGCCCGATCATGTTCTTCTTCATTACGCGCAATTCGACTACGTTCAACAATAGAGTCCAGAATTGAGTATTCTTCAATAGCAACATTCGTGGTAGTTGCAGCATTAGAGTGATTCATTGTCTGCCTCCATACTCATTTTACGGATTTGGTCGGTATTTTTTAAAATATCATCCAGTAAATCTTCTAGACGTTCATTATTGGATATTTTATTGCGTAAATCAGTTAAACGTTCTCGTGCTTCTACCAGTTTTCGCAAAGGTTCGACTTGTTGGACTACCTGTTCTGGCCGAAAATCATCCATTGCATTAAAAACCAAATCTACTGATATTTTACCACTCTCTTCAGTCAAACTATTTTCCACCTGAAAACTGGCACGAGGCGCCAGAGACTGCATCACCTCATCAATATTTTCCAAGTCTACATTGATAAATTTTTTATCTTTGAGCTTGGTTTTTTCAAGTTCAGACGCTGCTGAAAAATCTCCCAAAACTCCCACTACAAAAGGTAACTCTTTGACTTCACGGCCATCACCTACCTCAACATCGTAGGTCAATTGCACCCGTGGTGGTCGAATACGCTGTAATTTTTTTTGTACACTTTCACGTTTAGCCATCATGATTTTCCTTATTAATTATTATTTAATGATCCAAATGGATTAGTACTAGGAGTGTGGGTTCGTGTACTGATACTTTCTGTTTTTTTATTACTGATAGCAGCCGTATTATTTTTTAGATTGCTTTTCGATACTTTATTTTTGTTTTGACTTAGGCTTTGTTTTACTGGGTTATTTGGTTTATTTTTAGTATTTTTTACTTTTGAATTCCGCGCCGTCGTTGATGCAGATTCAGAAAATTTTGCTACAGGCTGTGCCAGATAAATATGTTCAGTCAGCGATTTGGCCTGTGGGTAGGTAAAGTCATTTAAGGCACGGACTTCTGTACTACGCATCTGTTCTAGGCTTTGGGAAGAGATCCCGATCCCTGCCAGGAATTTCAGATCAGTTAAATTCTGATGAATGTAATTTTGCTGATGTAATTGCTCGATTAAATTGAGCGCTTTCAGATGATCACCGACTTCAACATAGCGTTTGGCAATTTGGGTAGACAATTGCTGCTGCAGATGCATATTTTTTCTTGCTGTCTTGTCGCATAACTGCTGGTATAAATCAATGATAGTTGAATCAGTATCATTTTTTGCTTGTGGATAGCTCTTGATACATGATTTTTTTAATTCTGCTGCATGGGTTTGAGCAAAACATAGCTGCGCCATCCCTGAGATGAGCAATACAATAAAACCTAGATTATTTTTCAAAATAAGCCTCAATTTTTGGTTATTGTTTTATATTTTTATAATCAAAATTTATTTTTCTATTTTTATAATTCAAAAATCTAGTTGCGGATTTAACAAAAAATTATCACAGGAAGTCAATACATAAATGCGTTTTTGTTAAATTATTTTATGTAATTTTTAAAATGGTAAGATTCCGACCAATGAATGCAGACATTTGGATAGACTTAAGTAGAATATGCCAAAAATCTTGAGCCAATATATCTTGATTGCTCATAGAAAAACTTAAATAAATAAAAATAAACCTAGTAATAACAAATATATAGCTATAAACTCCAAAAACATCAGGCTGTATATTCTAAAAGAGAAAAATATGAGTAATTTAAAAATTTTGATTACAAAATTATCTGAGCATGCACGCCTATGCCTTGAGAAATCAGCGAATTTCTGCATCAAACAGCGAAATTATGAAATCGAAATTGAGCATTTTCTCTTAGAATTGCTACAGCAGCCAGACCTGAACGATCTCAAATTATTGCTCAAAAAGTATAAAATTTCCGAAGATGATCTAACCCATGATCTGAATCAGAGCATTCAGCAAATGACTAAAGGCAATTCTCGTACGCCTATCTTTGCCAAATCCATTATTCGTGCATTAGAACATGCCTGGCTTTTGGCTTCAGCAGAACAGAATCCGATGATCCGCAGCGGACATTTACTGGTTGCCCTGCTCACTGCACCTGATCTATATCAAATGACGATTCGTGCTTCTACTTTATTTGAGCTATTTCCAATTGATCATCTCAAACATCATTTTTTGGAGCTCTGCGAGCAGAGTATTGAAAACCCGAGCTATGCTCAGCTTACTAAGGTAAAAGAAGATTCACCTAACGCACAGCTAAAATTAAATAAAACACTGGCACTCGATCAATACACCATTAATCTGACTGAAAAAGCACGCCAAGGCCAAATCGACCCGGTGATCGGTCGTGAGTTTGAAATCCGTTTGATGCTGGATATTCTGATGCGCCGTCATCAGAACAATCCCATACTTACCGGCGATCCGGGAGTCGGTAAGACTGCTGTAGTAGAAGGATTGGCCCTGAAAATTGTGAATGATCAGGTACCTGATGTACTCAAAAATGTAGAACTTCATGTATTGGATCTGGGCTTATTACAAGCAGGTGCCAGTGTAAAAGGCGAGTTTGAGAATCGCCTGAAGCAAATCATTCAAGAAGTTCAGTCCTGCAGTTATCCTATTATCCTGTTTATTGATGAAGCCCATACGCTGATTGGTGCAGGTGGTCAGGCTGGTCAGAATGATGCCGCCAATCTGTTAAAACCAGCTTTGGCACGAGGAGAACTGCGTACTATCGCCGCTACCACTTGGGCGGAGTACATACAATACTTTGAAAAAGATGCTGCGCTTAGCCGCCGTTTTCAGGTAGTGAAGGTAGAAGAACCTACTGAGGAAGTCGCCATCGATATGTTGCGTGCCATGATTCCGGTCATGACTCAGCATTTTCAGTTGCAGATTGATGATGCAGCAATTGCTGCTGCGGTACGTAACTCGCATCGTTATATCAGTGGACGGAAATTACCGGATAAGGCCATTAGTGTATTAGATACAGCCGCGGCACGAGTTGCTTTGAGCCAAAATGCACAACCTGCAAAGTTAGACCAGTTACAGGCACAGCTGCATAATCTTCGGCTTGAACATGAGATTTTAAATCAGGAGCATCAAAATTTTCCGTGTCATCAGACACGTTTAATTGAATTATCAGAAAATATTTCAAATTTGGAACAAGAAATTTCTCAGATAAGCCTGCAATGGCAGCAAGAACTTCAACTGGTTCAGGAAATAAAATTATTACAGGTTCAATCCAAAAAAATTGAAAATAAAAATAAAATTAAAGTATTACAGCAGCGTTTGACCCAGATTCAGGCTGATCACCCACTTGTGTTCGAGCGTGTAACAGTCCCTATGATTCATCAGATCATTTCTGACTGGACCGGAATTCCAGTCGGTAAAATGATGAATGATGAAATCCGACAGGTCTTAAAACTCCAAGATAAATTATCGCAGCGTGTGATGGGTCAGGACTTTGCTTTGCATCAACTGGTCCAAGGTATTAAAACATCTAAAGCAAAACTGGATGATCCGAACAAACCACAAGGTGTATTTTTATTGCTTGGTCCAAGCGGTGTGGGAAAAACTGAAACTGCCCTGGCCTTGGCTCAAGAATTGTATGGAGGTGAGTCGCATCTGATCACGATCAATATGTCGGAATATCAGGAAGCTCATACCGTATCTTCCTTAAAAGGTGCTCCTCCAGGTTATGTCGGTTATGGTCAAGGTGGTGTGTTGACTGAAGCAGTGCGTCGTAATCCTTATAGTGTGATTTTACTGGATGAAATCGAAAAAGCTCATTCTGATGTGCAGGAATTATTTTATCAGGTCTTTGATAAAGGCATGCTGGAAGATAGCGAAGGTCGGCTGATTGATTTTAAAAATACGACAATCCTGTTGGCCTCCAATGTTGGCTCAAGTGCCATTATGCAGGCCTGTTTAAATCAACCCGTCGAAAACTGGCCGGATGCAAATAGATTAATTGAACTGCTCAAACCAAGTTTATATCAGCAATTTAAACCGGCATTTTTAGGGCGTATGCAGATTGTGCCTTATTATCCTTTATACGATGAGGTATTGATCCAGATTATTCAGCATAAACTGGGGAAAATTACCCGACGCATTCAGCAGCAATATGTCACCCAGGTCACTTATAGTGGGGACTTGCTCGAACTTCTGCTCAGCCGATGTACCGAGGTTGATAGTGGTGCGCGCAATATTGATCATATTTTAAATGCTTCAGTATTGCCTGCTTTGGCTACAGAAATATTGAGAACCATGAGTGAGGGAAAGATTCCTAAACTGATTCACATTGAGATCAAGAATGATGAAATTTTTTATAGCGTAGATCCGAAAGTTAAAATAGCGCAAAAAGTACGTTCTAAAAGCAATAAAGCAGATGCTGCCTAGTTGAAGTAACCTAAAAATAAAAACAAATAAAATATAATAATTGGAATAAAGATGAGCCTGGAATTTGAATATTTATTGCAAGACATTTCAGTCGATCAGCCGTGCGGTGTGGACTATTCATTTTCAAATGATTTTCATGTGATTAACAAGGCCAGAACTCGTGATGATCCTTTATTGGAGCAAGGTGACTGGGTCTCGGAACCGAAACAGGCCGATTGGCAACTTGTACATGATAAAACGATTGAATTATTAACTGAAAAAACCAAGGATATCCGTCTATATACCTGGCTTATAGAAGCTTGGAGTCATCTCTATGGTTTTGAAGGAATTGCTCGAGGATTAGAGTTGACCCAGCAAAGCCTTGAGCGATACTGGTTCACGTTACATCCTCAAATCGAAGAGGATGATCTTGATCAACGTTTTGGATTATTACAAGGTTTGATTACGCAACTGCCAATGCTGATGAAACAGGTGCCTTTGGTCAGCTCTGCGCCTTTTTATAATTTAGGTGATTATGAGGCATTCTTATATCAACGCAATATTAAACTCAAACAACAGCAAGATGACTACTCTGAAAATAATACTGTTCAGGATTTGGAGCATTTTGAGCAATCGTTGCTGAAAACTTCTCAAACAGTTTTAAGCCAGAATGAAGGTTTTCTTCTCGAGATTCAGACCCAATGGCTGTATCTTAAAAATACACTGGATCATTTACTGGGTCTAAATGCACCGAGTTACGCGAGCACAGATTCTCAACTTGAATCGATCTTCTCCAGTATTAAGCGCATTTATAAAACTGATATTTCTTCAATATCTCAGGATCAAATAAATACACCGCAATTCGGCACTCTCAAAATACCTGAAATAATAGTGATGAATACCTCGTCTGAAAATATACAAGAATTTCGACCTCAAGCCCAAAACCATCTGGCCAACCGTCAACAGGCCATGCAGTTATTACAAGACATCGCTCGATATTTTCAATCTCATGAACCGCATAGTCCAGTGAGCTACATGCTGCAAAAGACGATTAAATGGAGTCAGATGCCATTACATGAATGGCTGGCTCAAGTAATCAAGAACGAGAATCCGATCGAAAACGTACATGAATTACTGGGTATATATGCCAATGATGAATCTAAGAATGAGTGGTAAATATTAAAATGTTTAGAGCAGAAAAAGTACTGTGGGGCGAAGGTCTATTTTTAAGACCGCAACATTTTCAATTACAGGATGCCTATCATGAGCAACGCTTGAGTCATATGATTCGGGCGACATTTCCTTTTGCTCACGGGATCCAGTCCATTCAATTTGATGAAGCTCAATTCAATATGCATATATTGGCATTAAGTAAAATTGAAATGATCTGGCAAGATGGTGAAATTTATCAGGCGCCTGCACAGGATTTATTACCAGAACCTGTACAACTGGATACCTTAAACCTGCGTGGTGAAATGCAAATTTATTTGGCTTTGCCAATGCTACAGCCGAACAAGCAAAATGTAAGTCATGTCGAAAACACTCAATCTAGTCGTTATCACTCACATTTAATCTCGACCCATGATTTATTCACCGATGCCACTACTGCAGAGATCACCCTGTTACGCCGTCGGGCAGAATTTAAACTTTTTGAAATTGGCCAAGAACCTCAGCAGCCTCTGGATGGTTATTTATATCTTCCGGTTGCTCAAATCAAACGACAAAGTTCTGGAAATTTTATTTTTGATCATAAATTCATTCCTCCAATTTTACATATTCAGGCCTGTGAATATCTGCTAGACAATTTAAAGCGAACTTTGAATATCATCCGGGCCAAGATTAAAACGATTCAATCCAATAACCGTGAAAACGAACAGAAACTGATTGAATTTCGTTCTGGGGATATTGTCTCTTTCTGGCTGGTGAATGCCTTAAATACTGCTTATGCAACCTTAAATCATATTTTGCAGTATCCACAAATTCATCCGGAACGGCTATATGCGGAACTTTTAAAACTCAGTGGTTCCCTACTTACCTTTTCAACAGCCTATGACATTGATCAATTGCCGCAGTATCAGCATCATCATCTATACGACAGCTTCAATCAGCTGGATATTATTCTCAGAGATTTACTCGATACAATTATTTCGAATCGATATATCAGTATCAGCTTAAAAGAAACTCGCCCATCCTATTGGTTTGGCAGTCTGGAGACCGATAAGATCAGTCACAATACGCGGTTATATCTTGCTGTATCAAGTAGTGTTATGCCTGCACATGACTTGATTGCCTATGTTCCGATCCGTTTTAAAATTGGTAGTACTATAGATGTAGAACAACGCGTGGTTGCAGCTTTACCGGCTGTACCCGTTCAGCATCTCATGCAGGTGCCTACTGCAATTCCGGTACGTTCCGGCGTTCATTATTTTGAGATTGAACCCAATAATGAACTGTATCAGCGCATGCTGGATTCAGAATCGATTTGTGTTTATATCCCGAATGGCTTTCAGGATATCGCGATTGAACTTATTGCTGTCATGAATGGATAAAAATATTAATGAATACAATCTCTAACACTCCTCTTTCACTCTTTGATGGCGATCAAATCGGAGTAGATTATACAGCCATGCAACCTGTAGAAACCTACCCTACCTCTACGAATAGTCTGGTAGATTTACTGCATGACGGCTTCTATATTGTTTTCCTGTTAAAAAATCACTATGTCCCTGTAAATATAGAGTCTTTCCGTGAAAAAATTCTGGAGATGTTGAAAAGTTTTGAACATCAGGCACGCCAGATGCAATTTTCAGCTGAAGATATTCAAGATGCAAAATATGCCTATTGCGCTTTAATAGATGAAACAATTGTCACCCAACAGGATGAGCGATTTTTTGATCTGCAAAATTCCTGGATGATCAGTCCCTTGCAGTTAAGCCTTTTTGGTTCACAACTTGCAGGTTATCGCTTCTTTGAATATCTGGAAGAAATACGCCATAAAGATAAGCAACGTCTAGCAGTATTAGAGGTATATCATTATTGCCTTTTATTGGGCTTCCATGGAAAATATCGAATTGAATCTATTGAGCATTTAAATAGTCTGATTGCTCGTATCGGAGATCAGATTGATTATCTCAAGGGTAAAAAAGTTGCTTTTTCTCCTTTTTCAGCAATTCCAGATCAAATCCGACATATTATCCATCGTGAATTACCATTTTTCTGGATTCTGATATTTTTATTATTATTTGCCGTGATCAGCTTTGTGGTTTTTAAATATGCCTTGTCAACAGAACAAGCTGCTGTTTTTTCTCAATATCAAAATTTGATTAGCGCGCCTGCTGAACAAGCCTATATTACGATTCATTTACCCTAACTCAATTTTCAAATAAATATGATGGACACTTATAAAAATAAAGACTTAAAAAATGACGCCGTTGGAAAATTTATATCGATGAATAAAAAAAAATTTTTGAATTATTATTAGATCAATCATTCAACTGATGATTTTGATTATATTGAGCAGCTTTATTCTATTAAGCTTAGCTATGTTAGCCTTGCTGTCTTACGAGTTTCGATTAAGAATACAGGATTTTTTTCTTGATTTGATTTCACAAAGCAAACAACAATTTTCTCAAGCAAAACAGTTTGTTCAGAAATTTCATCAGGCGGCATCGCCTGAGCATCTTCAGTCTGAATGGTATTTGCAGCAATGGTGGATTTTGATTTCAGGATTTAGCTTATTTGCCAGTATTTTAATGTTCGCTTTCACTCAGCCACTTACTGCAAGTAGGTTTGAAGCTGAATATTTAAGGAAAGTTGATCCACAGATTTATGCATTATTAGATGGGCAAATATTAACAGCTCCAACTGAAGTTGATGAACAGCTTATTATCGAAGCCTTACAAGAAGAATCTTTAGCAAATCATTCTGTAATTTCAGCGCAAAGCCTTAATCTGAATATTGAAGACATTCATATAAATCCAAATATCAGCACAGCAGACCGTAAATGGCATAAGATGAATCCGCGATTTAAACAGCGCTTACTGATGGTTTTTAAAATTATGCGCGAACAGCACGGTTATGAGCTGGTTTTACTCGAAGGTTATCGAAGTCCGGAAAGGCAAAACTCTTTGGCGACCAACAGTAATATTACCAAGGCCAAAGGCTTTCAAAGTTATCATCAGTTTGGTCTGGCCGCGGATATTGCCTTTAAGCGGAATGGCAAGGTGGTGATTAGTGAACGTGATCCATGGGCCATGCGTGGTTATGAACTGTTTGGCCAGATTGCAGAATCGGTGGGTTTAACCTGGGGCGGTCGCTGGAAATCCATTAAAGATTTTGGACATACTGAATATCGTATGCCCGGTTTAAAGAAAACAGCTGAAATGGCGCATCAACTCATTCATGAAGGACAATTACAGACTCAAACATTTCAGCCTTGAGTGCGAAATCGTAAATTAATTTAGAAAAGTCTGCATATGTTTAATGACTTCATCTGGTTTTTCACCATGCAGCCAATGTCCTGTATTTTCAATGCATTCAATTTTCGCCTGAGAAAATTGTTCATTGATTGCCGCAAAATGTTCAGGTTTTGAGATATAAAAAGAATTACCGCCACGAAGAAATAAAGCTGGCAGATTAATTTTTTCGACCTTTTCCCAATCCATAATATCTGGATAATGATCAAATAAAGCCTGAACATTAAAGAGCCACTGCCCTTTATTAAAGGATTTTAATAAAAACTGAATTACCATTTCTTCATCAATGTATTCACGCATAATTTTTGCTGCCTCAAGTCGTGAAGCAACATTTGCTTGCTGCACCGCAAATAAAGCTTTAAAAATCTCAGTATGATGACTCTCATGATATTGGATTGGTGTAATATCCAGGACGACCAACCTTTCAGTTTGTACACGGGCTAAATCAGCCAATTTCATGGCAATTTTCCCACCCATGGAATGCCCTACTACTACGAACTTTTGAATATTTAAACTGGATAAAGTTTCTAGGACATCTTCAGCCATAAGCTGATAATTTAAGTCTGAACTATGAGCAGAAAGACCATGATTGCATACATCAAGTTGGATCACGGTTCTTTGCTCAGAAAAATATCGAGCTAGTACGCCTAAATTACTTAAACTACCGAATAAACCATGAATGAAGACCATTGGAGATAGTACTGACGTTTCGTGGTGTTGAAGTTGATAATTTAGGATCATTTGAGAATTCCATGATTTCTTTGTTTAAGTGTTTATAGTGGGTTTATATTTGGAATTAATCAATTGCGAAATTTTTAAATATAAAATCCTACTTAGGCTATTTTATGGGGGATATATTTTGCTTAGGCTAAATAATTCATAAACGAATGATAAGTATTTAAAATTGGGATTTTAGATCTGGATGGATATTTGGCTATCTATAAATATGAAAGAAGATGGTTGAGTTGTGGTGCAGACTAAATAAAATTAATGAAAATCTAAAACTGGGATTTAATAACATGTAAACCACTTTTAGGTCAGAGTGTTTCTTAAACTAACTCGCTGTTATTACCCAAATAGACTGAGGTAATTTTGAAAATATTGTTTTTATTAGACCTCTTTCATAAATCAT
>DDAT01000010.1:0-11479 GCA_002332985.1 Acinetobacter lwoffii
CGTCGTTAGAAAACAATTATTGTGACATTATTTCAATGAGTTATCTATTTTTGTCGTGTACAGAGACTTTCAGTATAAATATATTCAGCAACCGCATTTAATGAATCGGTTAATTTGAAGGTACCTTTACCTAGAGCTGAAAAAGTTTCTTCTTCTGGAGTAATACCAATGAGTGCTTGAGTGTTTAACAGGCAACGTGTACCAGATACAAACATATTTGGTGCATTATTACAGTTTTGATTGATATAAGGGTTAACTACACCTACACCTGAATCTAAAAGGTTGGCAGGGAAGCCGGCACTTGAACCGATCGCCATGTTCAACTCTGGAATTAAACCACCACGACGGCTGACTTTACGATCTTTGGCCATGATCATGTCAGAAGTACGATAATCGACTACACCGTAAACGTTGAAACCTTGTTCATCCAGGTCACCATAACCACCGAAAATAGAGACATCATATTTGTCGCCATTCTTTTCTTCAGGTGCTTGCAGTCCACCAGAAATACCGAAACCTTGGTATTCCTTTTTGATAATAAAGTTAATTACGCCGGCAATTGCATCTGCACCATATACTGCAGAAGCACCATCACGCAGAATCTCGATTCGCTCAACCATCGCAAGCGGAATAATATTCAGGTTAACTTCAGAAGTACTAAATGGGCTGTTAGCCAAACGACGCCCATTTAATAAAACTAAGGTCTTATCAGTACCAATCCCACGCAGGTTGGCAGAAGAACCTGAAGTATTACTTTTACCAATATTTTGAGAAACAGCAAAACCAGCTTGGTTAGCACTTACTTTATTAATGGCTTCTTCAACCGTGGTGACCCCCTGATTCACCAGATCTTCGACTTTAAGCACAGTAATAGGAGATGCACTTTGTGCAGCTACTCCTTTAATAGATGAACCTGTCACTGTCACTTTTTGAACCTTGGTAGGTTGAGCGGCAGAGTTTTCTGGTTCATCGGCTGCATGTGCCAAAGACAAGCACATCATACTTAAGGTAAGCGTACTTAACTTGAGTATTGTCTTGCCAACTGTTGGAGCCCCCATAGATCCGACCAATTTGTTTTTTTTCATCGTAATTTTCACCCTTTTGTTATGTGAAGTAGTGCTGGGAGGACTTAAGCAAAGCGAATGCCAACTTATAAATTATTAACTTTAAAAAACATTAAGTGATTGAAAGAATTATATTTAATTTGGTTTTTTTAGAGATTTACTAAATTCTGATGAAGAAATATTAAGAGAGTAGGGTTTAAAATCTGAAGAAAGTCTCTATAGGAAACCATGAGAAAGTAAAAAATAAATATTTAATGAATAAGAAAGGAATCTAAAACTGAAAGAGAAATTGAATAAAGTTTAATCATGGTGCATAATTTCTACATAAAATATACAATATTTTTTTAAAATAAATTATTTATAATACAAGTACTTGTGTTTATTTATTGTTTACCTAAAGGTATACAATAATGCAATAAGATGAAACAGGGTTGAGTTATTTTCGTGCGAAATGAACTTCAGTAAGAATTTTGAGGATAAAAATTTAATTAATGATTCATGGAAAATATTATGTTATTGATAATGTTTTAAATGATTAATAAAAATAAGCTTTTTTGAGTTAATAACAGGAAAAAAACGTTATTTTTTGAGGATGGCATGAAATTCGCTTTGTTCAGTTTATTCCATCTGTCCAGCTTTGACCCATCCATTGAAGCAAATATGGGATGATGTGTTAAAGACTTCCTATAGCAATAAAACTTCAAGATCAAGAATAGGTACAAATTTGAAATCAGCATTTTTCAGTATGACAATTTTGGCCTTGGCCATGACTACGGGGCAAGCCTCCTGGGCAAAATCATCTGCACATCCGGATAAAGTTTTAAACCTGGCTTTTGAAGCGCCTGATGATGGTTTTGATATGGTCAAAACCTATAATTTTTATAGTGGTAGCGTTGCTGAAGCTATTTTTGAGCCTTTATTACGTTATGACTATCTGGCGCGGCCGGCAATCTTGGCTCCAAATACTGCCGAATTTTTACCCAAGGTTGAGCAGGATGGCAAAGTTTATACCTTTAAAGTCAAGCCAGGAATTTATTTCAGTGATGATCCGGCATTTCAGGGCAAAAAGCGTGAACTGGTGGCGCGTGATTATATCTACTCCATGCAAAGGATCATGGATCCCAAAAATCATTCTCCTTCTTTTTCTTTTATTGAGGGGAAAATCCTTGGGGCAGATCAGGTCATCCAGCAGGCTAAAAAAACGGGCAAGTTCAACTACGATGCAGCTATTCCCGGTTTAAAAGCACTAGATAAATATACCTTACAAATTACCCTGACCCGTTCCGATCTGAATTTTCCCTATATTCTGGCCTATGTGGCTTTTAGTGGTACCGCACGGGAGGTGATCGAACATTATGGTCATCGGGCAGGTCAGCATCCGGTTGGAACAGGGGCTTATCAGTTACACAAATATGTGCCGCGTAGCCGTATTGAATTGACCGCCAACCCGAATTATCGTGGTTTTGTCTGGAGCTTTAAGGGCGATGGTTCCGAGTGGGATCAACGTATTGTCAAAGCCATGCAAGGCAAGCAGATGCCGCAAATTGGCAAGGTCAAAATCAGTATTATTGAAGAGGAACAGTCTCGCTGGTTGGCTTTAAAGTCTGGACAACTGGACTATGACAAACTCACTGCGAGCGGCGCCGAACAGGCACTGGAAAATAAGCAGCTGAAAAGTGAATACAAGAAAAAAGGCATCCTGCATTATCCGAATAAAGAACCGGAAATTACCTATACCATCATGAATATGCGTGATCCGTTAATTGGTGGGAATTCACTGGAAAAAATTGCACTACGCCGTGCCATTGCCTTGTCCTATAACCAGAAAGAAGCCATCCAGCAGCTATATAAGGGCCATGCTGTTAAAGCTGAAATGATTCTTCCTGAAGGCGTGGGCGGATATAACCCGAATTATAGAAGCAGCATTGCCTACAACCCATTGATTGCCAATAAACTGCTCGATCGTTTTGGCTACAAGAAAGGAGTCGACGGTTACCGCACCTTGCCTGATGGCAAACCATTGGTTCTGAAAATGAACTCGACTAGCTCAAGCTCTTCCGTTATTTCTGCGGAGCTATGGAAAAAGAACCTGGATGCAATCGGGGTAAAAGTTGAATTTAAAGTCAGTAACTTTGCCGACAATTTAAAAGAAGCCACTCAATGCAAACATATGATGTGGGGTGGCGCCTGGATTGCAGATTATCCGGAAGGGGAAAACTTTGCCCAGTTGCTGTATGGCCCAAATGCCCAGCAAGGTAACCTGAGCTGCTATACCTCTAAAGCCTATGACGCGCTGTATCAAACTGCGATGAAACTGCCGCCTCAGCAACGCACTCCATATTATGAGCAGATGAACCGCCAGATGGAGGCCGATAATCCATGGATTTTGCACAATACCCGGGTACGTAACTGGCTGATTCACCCACAGGTACAGGGCTTTAAGGCACATCCGGTGACTAGAGCAGTTTGGCAATATCTGGATATTGAACCTGTTAAAAAATAACTTGAGAAGATTAAGAACCAGTATGAATGTGAATACAAACGCTTTAAAAAAGCTGGCCAGTGGTGTCTTAATGGCCAGTTTAATGATGGCCGGTGCTGCACCCACATGGGCTGCCAATCCCGCCAATCCAAATAAAGTCTTAAAAACGGTCTTTCCCGCGGCTGAAACCGGTTTCGACCCCGGTTATATCCATGACCGTTATTCGGCCAAGATTAACTCGGCGATTTTCGAAACCTTATATACCTATGATTATCTGGCTTCCCCAGCGAAACTGGTGCCATTGACTGCGGTAGATATGCCTCAGGTCAGTGCAGATGGTTTGACTTATACGATTAAAGTTAAAAAGGGCATTTACTTTGCGGATGATCCGGTCTTTGGCGGTAAAAAACGTGAACTGACTGCCTATGACTATGCTTATTCTCTAAAGCGTCTCTTAGATCCAAAGCTTAATTCACCAAATAGCTGGTTGCTGGATGGTCGGATCAAAGGGCTGGAAGCATGGACAGCCATGGCCAAAAAAAATGGCAAAGTCTATGAAAATCCATTTGAAGGCATTCAGACTCCAGACCGCTATACGCTGGTACTCAAGCTGAATAATCCGGATCAGAACTTTCCGATGTTGCTGGCACATGGGCCTGCCGCTGCAGTAGCTCGTGAAGTGATTGAAAAATATAAAGACAAAGCGGGTTGGGTCATGAATAGGCCAGTGGGAACTGGTCCTTATGTGCTCAGTCGCTGGACACCAGGCTCACGGATTATCTTAAAACCAAATCCAGCTTATCGTGGTTTTGTCTGGGACTTTAAAGCCAGTGGTGCAGAAGATCAGGCTATTGTAAAAGCCATGCAGGGCAAAAAAATGCCTCAAATCGGCACTATTGATGTGCGTGTTATTGAAGAAGCGCAATCCCGGATGCTGGCATTTAAGAAAAATGAACTGGACCTGCTCGAAATTGAGGGCGATATCGTCGTACAGGCCCTCGATGGTGACAAATTAAAGCCTGAGCTGGCTCAGCAGGGAGTGAAGCTGTCACGTATTTTAGAGCCCTCCATTAGCTACCATTACTGGAATATGCAAAACCCGGTCGTGGGTGGTTTCGCGCCAGAAAAAATTGCCTTACGTCGTGCCATGGCGATGGCATTTTCTGTAGAAAACATGATCAATGTATTACTTAAGGGGGATGGAGCAAAACTGCACATGCCTATCCCCCCAGGAGTAGCAGGCTATTCACCGTCCTATAAAAGCAGTATTCCCTATTCAGTCAAAGCAGCCAACATGTTGCTCGACCGCTATAACTACAAGATCGGTGCAGATGGCTGGCGGAAAACGCCTGAAGGTAAACCTCTGGTGATTGAACTGATTACTGGGAATACCAGTCGGGGCCAGCAACAGGGTGAGTTCTGGAAAAAGACCCTGGACAGTATTCATATTCGATTGACCAGTAAGGCCATGCCATTCGCTGAAGGCATCAAGCTGGAAAAGCAATGTAAAACCATGTTCAAGAGTTCTGCATGGATTGCCGATTATCCAGATGCCGACAATTTTATGCAGCTGTTCTATGGCAAGAATGTCAATGTCACCAACAATGCCTGTTTCAAGCATCCTGAGTTTGACCGTCTTTACGAGCAAACCCAGAGCATGCCGCCAGGTCCGGAGCGTGATCTGCTCTACCGCAAAATGACCCGGATTCTGGAAGTCAACATGCCGACCCTGATGCTCTATAGCACCTACCGTAATGCCTTGACCCAACCCCAAATTATTGGACATAAGTCCCATCCGATTCTGTCTTCAGAATGGATGTATATCGATATTAATACGAAAAAGTAAGAAAAAATCTGGAGATGAATATGAAATCAAAGTCTTTAAAATTAAGTACCTTATGTTTAATGATAATGGGGGGATATCAAGGTGTAGCGGCAGATACCCAAGTACAGCTGCTGCAATTGTTCAAGGCTGCAGAAATTCCGTCTTTATGTGATGCCAGTCTGGCTTCCATGCAAAAAGATATCCAGATATTTGAAAATAAGAAAATTAAAAATAAAGCCAAGGCAGGGCCTTATCTGGCTGAATGGGATGAGTTGCATGCCAAAGCCCGGGATTTCGGTGCAGCAGTAGGGCTGTACAGTAATGTCGATCCGGATCCTGCATTGCGTCAGGCAGCCGATGACTGTGAACTTAAAATCAGCAAATACCAAACCACCCTGTATCAGAATCCTAAACTGTATGGACAGTTCAAAAAACTGAAAGCCAGTGATCCGATTGATCAGAAATTTTTAGAAGATATTCTGGAGCAGTTTGAGAACACCGGGGTGCAACTCAGTGCAGAAAAACAGAAACGACTGAAAGAAATTATTGAAGAAAGTACCAAACTGGGACAGGACTTTTCCAAAAATGTGCGGGATAACCCTGAAAAAGTTGAATTTACTCCAGCTGAAATGAAAGGCCTGCCAGAAAGTTACATCGCAAATTTAAAGAAAAATGAAAAGGGCAATTATCTGCTCGGCTTTGATTATCCGGAATACCAGCCTTTTATGGAGCTGGCAGAAAGTGATGAAGCACGCAAACGTTACCAGACCGCTTACACGCGTCGCGGGACCGAACAAAACTTGCAATTCATGAAAAAAGCCATTGATCTGCGTTATGAAATGGCACAACTTTTTGATAAGGAAAGCTATGCTCATTCTGCGCTTGAATTCCGTATGGCCAAAACTCCTGAAGCAGTGAACGGTTTTCTGGATGAGGTTTATGCCAAAGTTGCACCTCTAGAAAAGCAGGATGTAGAACAATTACGCCAGTTCAAGGCTGAAACTTTAAAAGTTCCGTTAGAGAAAGCAGAAATTACACGCTGGAATCAGGGTTATTGGAGTGAAAAACTGCGTCAGGCCAAATACAAGGTAGACCAGGAAAAATTGCGGGATTATTTCCCGACAGAAGCATCGCAAAAATGGTTATTCGCTATTTCTTCGGAACTCTATGGCATTGAGTTCAAGCCGGTGAAAGTCAAAGCCTGGCATGATGAAGTGGAATATTATGCGGTACATGACAAGGCTACGGGCGAATTCCTGGGCGGATTATATGTTGATAAATACCCGCGTGAAGGCAAATATGGGCATGCAGCTGTCTGGGGAGCTTATGGCGGCAGTACCCTGAATCAGCGTCGTCCGGTATCGGTACTGGTGACCAATTTTAACCGTAAGGGCTTGAACAGCAATGAACTGGAAACCTTTGTGCATGAAATGGGTCATGCCTTGCACGGGATTCTTTCGAAGACCCGCTATACAGAACAGTCTGGTACCTCGGTAGAGCGTGACTTTGTAGAAGCACCATCACAGATGTATGAAGAGTGGGCACGCCGTCTGGAAACCTTGTCAAAAGTAGCAGATTACTGTGAGCCGGCATGTCCTCGGGTGGATGCTGCCATGACCGAGCGCTTAAAGAATGTGAAGAATTACGGCCGAGGCCTGCATTATGCCCGTCAGGCTTTATATGCCCAATATGATATGGCCTTGCATGGTAAAGATGCAAAAAACATTGAGCCTTTAAAACTCTGGCAGGATATGGAAGGTAAAACTGCCTTGGGTTATGTTAACGGTCAGCAGTTCCCGGGACAGTTCGGGCATCTGATGGGCGGCTATCAGGCAGGTTACTATAGCTATATGTGGTCTGAGGTCATTGCCCTGGATATGCTTTCCTCCTTTGGCGATCAGCTGATGGACAAGAAAGTCGGTGCGCATTATCGCAATACGGTCCTGGCCCAAGGCGGACAAAAGCATGGCGAGCAAATGGTGAAAGACTTCTTGGGTCGTGATCCGGACAGCAAAGCTTTCTTTAATGAAATCTCTGGAAAAAATTAAGGAAGACAAGCGATGCTGGCATATATTATTCGACGGCTTTGGCAAATGATCCCGACCATGCTCGGGGTGATTTTGCTGATATTCCTGCTGTTTAACTGGGTAGGCGGAGACCCTGCCTATATTCTGGCCGGTAAAATGGCCAATGCGGAACAGATTGAAAACATCCGTCAGCAACTGGGTGTGGATCAACCGTATTACGTACAACTGTGGATCTTTATCAAGCAGATTTTAACCTTTGATTATGGGGTGAGCTGGAGTACCGGGGAATCGGTGGCACAGATTATCACCACCCGTTTGGGGCCCTCACTGACCATTCTGATTCCACTGACCATTCTGCAAACTATTATTTCTATCATTCTGGCTTTGGGTGTGGCTTCGGTTCGTGGTTCTTTGACTGATCGCATGATCATGATGCTGTGTACGATCGGTATGTCGATCAGTATTCTGGTATACATCATCGTGTTCCAGTATTTCCTGGCCTATGAACTGAGCTGGTTCCCGGTACAGGGCTGGAGCGATAATTTTGCCGATAATCTTTTCAAATATGCCTTGTTACCTGTGCTGATTATGTTGGTGGTCAGTATTGCACCAACACTACGCCTGTATCGTAGTTTTGTACTGGATGAAGTCAATCAGGACTATGTACGTACTGCGCGTGCCAAAGGCCTGGGTGAAAACCGTATCATGGGCGTGCATGTCCTGCGCAATGCCTCGATTCCGATTATTACCGATGTCATGGCAGGACTTCCGGCACTGCTGATTGGTGCTTTCCTGATCGAACGTTTTTTTGGTATTCCGGGAATTGGCCGTGAAGTCATTATTGCGGTAGAACGTTCTGATTTTCCTGTGATCAAAGCCATTACGGTCTATGTCGCTGCTGCGACCATGATATTCAACCTGATTGCCGATCTGATCTATAAATGGGTGGATCCGCGTGTACAGTTGAAGTAGGTGAATTATGCTGAGTGCGATATTTAAAAAAGAACAAGCGGCTGAAGCAGCACCTGAGTCGGCTTCAACAGGATTATGGCAACTGGCCATGCGCCGTTTGAAACGTGACCGGATTGCCATGTTTTCCCTGTATGTGGTGCTGTTTTATCTGCTGCTGCTGGTACTGTCAATGAGCGGCCTGATTGCCAAAGACTGGAATAAAGAAGTGGCGGTCAGCTATGCACCGCCGAGTTTTATCAGTGCAGCGCCAGTTCCGGCTGCATCTGATACAGAGCAGAGCGCAGAATCTGTGCCTCTACCGGTCAATCCAGTTGATCCCTTAAAAGATGTCATTGCTGAATTGAATGCTGAAATTGCTGCTGAGCAGGGTGCTGGTGCAGGCATCGATTATTATGGAGTGGTCGATCCGCTGGCAGAAGACATGAAGGCCATTAATCAGGAGCTCGGCGGCCAGCTGATGGATGAAAGTGGGGAACTCAAGCAAAGTCTGGTCTTCGGCGCCGATAAATGGGGACAGGATGTTTTACAGAAAACCATCAAGGGGGCTGAAACCTCGATTCTGGTTGGACTGATTGCAGCCTTTGTCGCTGTACTGATTGGAACTGCACTGGGTGCAATAGCAGGTTACTTTGGTGGCTGGGTCGATGATCTTCTCAACTGGTCTTATAATATCTTTACTTCGATTCCCTATCTGTTGCTGGTTTTGGCGATTGCCGCAGTGTTACAACAAAAAGGTATTTTATCAATCATCCTGATTTTAGGACTGACTGGCTGGACCGGGGTCTTCCGTTTGGTTCGTGCCGAATACATGAAACATACGGCACGTGAATATGTGCTGGCTGCCAAGGCGATTGGCGTGAGCAATATGCGTCGTATGTTTGTCCATATTTTTCCCAATGTCAGCCATATTGCCCTGGTACAGATGTCTATTCTGGTGGTCGCATTTATCAAGTCTGAAGTCATTTTGAGCTTCCTTGGTTTCGGTGTGCCTATCGGGGTAGTGTCATGGGGCAGTATGCTAAATGAAGCGCAAAGCGAGCTGATTTTGGGTAAATGGTGGCAACTGGCGGCAGCCTCAATCGCCATGGCGGTATTGGTGACTGCTTTCTCGATGTTTACCGATGCACTCCGTGATGCATTAGATCCAAAACTGAAATAGGAGCGCAACCATGTCTGCAATCAATCCAAGCACAGCACCTGCGCTACTTCGCGTAGAAAATCTGCGAGTCAGTTTTAAAGGTGAAAATAAAGAATATATTGAGACTGTAAAAGGGGTTTCTTTCGAGATTCCGGCCAATACCACAGTTGCACTGGTAGGCGAATCGGGAAGTGGCAAGTCGGTCACTTCCCTCGCCACTATGGGCCTGCTTCCGGCAGAAAGCGCACGTATTTCAGAAGATAGCCAGATCATCTTTGAAGGGAAAAACCTGCTCAAGCTTAAAACCCGTGAAATGCGCAAGATGTGCGGCAAAGACATTGCCATGATTTTTCAGGAGCCGATGTCTTCGCTAAATCCGGTATTTACAGTAGGCATGCAGATTGCAGAAATCCTGCAACTACATTTGGGCATGAATAAAAAACAGGCGCGGCAACGTACCCTAGAGCTCCTCAAAGAAGTGGGGATCCCTGCGCCAGAAACTAAAATTGATGCCTATCCGGGGCAGCTTTCCGGTGGACAGCAGCAACGCGTCATGATTGCCATGGCCATTGCCTGTGAGCCTAAACTATTGATTGCAGATGAACCGACCACCGCTCTGGATGTGACTATTCAAAAGCAGATTCTGGACTTGCTGGAATCGCTGCGTCAGCGTCGCCAAATGTCGATGCTGTTTATTACCCATGATTTAGCATTGGTTGGTGAAATTGCCGATCAGGTTATTGTGATGCGCCATGGGGAAATCCGTGAACAGGGTCCGGTTCGCGAGGTGCTGGACCGGCCTCAGGACATGTATACCAAAGCCTTGTTGCACTGCCGCCCGCAACTCTCGCAACGTCCGCTACGTTTGCCGATGATTAGTGATTTTATGAAACAGGATGGCTCAACCTGGCTGGAAGATATCCGCCTGAATACTCAGCTTCCGCAACGTTCACGTGGACTAAAAGGCGGAGAGGAAATTATTCTGGATGTACGGGATCTGAAAAAATCTTTTTATAGTCGTAAAGGACTGTTTGGCAAAGATGAGTTTCAAGCAGTAAAAGGAATTTCTTTCCAACTGGCCAAAGGCAAGACCTTAGGGCTGGTCGGGGAATCTGGTTCGGGTAAAACCACCATCGGTTTATTGCTGATGCGTCTGCAACAGGCTACGGGCGGTAAAGCACTGTTTCAGGGTCGGGATATTTTGGACATGTCGGAACAGGAATTTACGCAGTATCAACGTAAAATCCAGATCATTTTCCAGAATCCCTATGCTTCTCTAAATCCACGTTTTACTGTTGGACAAATCCTGATGGAACCGATGCAGATTCACAAGATTGGTCAGGATGATGCCGAACGCAAACAAATGGCTCTGGATTTGCTGGAACGGGTCAGCTTGCCTGCTCAGGCTTTTTATCGCTACCCGCATGAGTTTTCCGGTGGTCAGCGTCAGCGGATTGCAATCGCACGTTGCCTGACCTTAAAGCCTGAGATTTTGATCTGCGATGAATCGGTCTCGGCACTGGATGTCTCAGTACAGGCGCAGGTGCTGAATTTACTGCAAGATTTGCAGGATGAATTCGGACTCAGCTATATCTTTATTTCACATGATTTGTCGGTAGTGAAATATATTTCAGATCAGATCATGGTGCTGAATCATGGTGAATTGGTGGAAATCGCCAATTCAGATGAATTGTATCAATCTCCACAGCATGAATATACCAAGCGTTTACTCGGTGCCATTCCGCAAGGGATTCCACAAAGTGCCTGATGCATAAGGCATAAAAAAAGTCAGGCAATGTGCCTGACTTTTTTTATTTATCTTAATTAAAACTTTTTAAAGCCTTTGTTGATACCGTATGGACGACGCGGCGCATTTTCATCACGCTCTTCACGACGACCAAAGCCTTGATCCGGACGGTTTTCACGACGCACAAACTGAGTGCAATTCTGGTTTTCAGCTCTGTCACGACG
>DDAT01000010.1:11556-32766 GCA_002332985.1 Acinetobacter lwoffii
TTCAGCTCTGTCACGACGACCATAAGCATTGTCATCACGACGCTCACGGCCAGTATTATTTTGTGGTTGCTCATCACTGTCACGACGTTGCTGACGCAAGAAACCGCCACGGCGTGCAGCCATCGGCTTGTCCTGCATACGTTCATTACGGCGTTTCGCCATACCAAACAAACCAGTACCTTGACGTGGTTTCAATTCCACAGCTTTGGTCAGGTTGTCGATATCGTTTTTATCCAGTTCAATCCAGCGACCGGTACGCAGTTCGCGTGGCAAAATCACAGTACCATAACGGGTACGCAGTAGACGGCTGACTTTCAGGCCTTGTGATTCAAAGATACGACGTACTTCACGGTTACGACCTTCTTTCACCACGACCTGGAACCAACGGTTGATCCCGTCACCGCCCAGTTCAGAGAAAGATTCGAATTTTGCCGGACCATCGTCTAGCACCACGCCTTTAAGCATGTTGTTACGAATTTGTGGCGTTACTTCACCCATGACACGAACTGCATATTCACGTTCGATTTCATTCGATGGGTGCATCAAGCGATTCGCAAGTTCACCATCATTTGTGAACAAGAGTAGACCGGTGGAGTTAATATCCAGACGACCGACCATCACCCAGCGATCGCCCGGAATAGCAGGCAGCTGTTCAAACACGGTCGGACGGTTTTCAGGATCGCTACGTGAGCAGATCTCGCCTTCAGGCTTGTAATAGATAATGACACGACGACGGATTTCGTCTTCAATCTGGAAGGCAACTTTACGACCATCGATGCGAAGCTCATCACCTGGTTCGATTCGTTCACCCACTTGGGCAATTTGCCCGTTGACACTTACACGACCCGCGGCAATGACTTCTTCCATATAACGGCGAGAACCCAAACCAACGCGTGCAAGCACCTTTTGCAACTTTTCACTCATGACAGCATAACCTTAGAAATAATTATCAACAGTTCACCTATTTATGACTTCGGTGCATTCGCATCGAGGGCCATAAAAGCTTCCTTGGCATCCTGCAGGGGAGGCAATTGGCCCAAACTATTCAGGCCAAACGCATTTAAAAATTGTGGCGTTGTCATTAACAACGCAGGTCTTCCAGGGAGTTCACGAAATCCGGACTCTTTAATCCAGTTCCAGTCAAACAGCGTACGCAAGTTTTGACTGTTATTCGTAACACCACGAATCTGTTCAATATCCGCTCGAGTCACTGGCTGGTGATAAGCAATCACCGCAAGCGTCTCCAGTAATGAAGGCGACAAGCGAGCCGGTCGCTCTGGCCAGGTCTGTGCAATAATATTACGATATTTTGCACGCACTTGAAAACGATAACCTTGTGCTGTTTCAATCAGTTCGATTGAACGGCCATGCATCAGCATGGAAAGTTGTTGTAAATACTGGCGTAATTCCTGCTTGCTATAGCGATCCTGAAAAGTTTCTTTCAGACGAGCCAATGAAACCGCGGAGTCGCTGGCAAAAATAATGGCTTCAAGCTGCATCAATACTTCATGCAGATTATCTTCTGCAGATAACAGCGTATTTTGATCGAGTGTCATTGACTGGCTCCTTGAATCGCGAGCGGGGCTTCAATACCTGTAGCAATAATCTGAATTTTTTGTTGTCGGGTCAGTTCCAGCACCGCCATAAAGGTTACCACCATACCCATACGGCCTTGGCTCGGTTTTAACAAGTCCTTAAAGCTGAGTATTGCGCCAGTTTCAATACAACTTTCAATATAGGCAATACGTTCTTCCAGCAGTACCGGTTCCTGTTGCACCTGATGAATCACCGGTTCAGGACGGTTAAATATACAAAGCAAGGCATCACGCAATAAATCGCTTGAATAGCCTTCATTCGGCTGCTGGATGTCTCCCAGACTGACGTTGGTGCTGAAAGTGTCTCGTTCCAGAATTGGCATCTGACCCAGACGTTCTGCTGCCTGTTTAATTCTTAAATAATTTTCTAAACGGTCAATCAGTTCTTGTTTTGGATCCTGCTCAATCGCAGTCAGGCTTTTTGGTTTAGGTAACAGCAAACGCGATTTCAGATCTGCCAGTAAGGCTGCCATCACCATATAGTCGGCCGTCAGCTCGATGTTCAGGGATTTCATCGCGTCCATATAAGACAAATACTGCGCTGCAATCGGCGCGATATCGACCTGTAACAGATCAAAACCGTTTTTTTGAATCAGGTAAATTAAAAAGTCGAGTGGGCCTTCAAAATGTTCTAATAAGATTTTAAATGCCGCTGGAGGAATGTACAGATCCTCTGGAATTGTATCCTGCCATTCATCCAGAACCCGAATGTGCGGAGCAGATTCCATAGTGTTATGGATAATTTGAGTCATTACAATTATAGGCCACGCGAATTTTCAAAGGCATGCAAAGGCTTGATTTTCGGTATCTGATCGAAAGAAAAGCACAGGATTAAGCGTTGTCATTGTACTGGAAAAGTAACTTTAAATAAATTAAATAAGCCGTCAAAGCCATAAAAACTTAAAAAAATAATGGAATTTATCTGCGATTTTAAAATAGCACAAAGGAAAATGGCAGAACCGGGCGGGAAATGCAGCGGTGATTTTCACTTTAAATTGGCTCTCATAATTAAGCGTATCTGGTAGATGATGCCAGTTGATTCACTTCAAAACTCGATCAATACAGTGATTCTCATCAAAAGAGAAAATAAGCTAGCTGGCAGATATTGAATGATTTTTAAACGGATTTCCCATTAAAAAACATAAAATTAATAAATATTAATAAAATATTTCCCTATGATTTTTGGTCAAAAATCTCGCTATACTCTCGAAGAATAGTCAAGAATCACAAAAATCAATAAAAAGGTGAACAAAGCATGCCACTTATTCTGGTTGTTATTGGGATGATCGCATTCGGGGGATTTTGGGCTTATCCCAAATATCAGATTATGCAGCTTGAAGATGAAGCACGCACAGGACTGAAATCAGGCGGATTTTCAGCTTTTGCAGAACAGGCCCGACCTGTCATGCAGGCCATGAAAATGGATTTTAGTGTGCTGGACCAATATCCGAATATCCGTTTTTACATGCGGCATATGGCCTATGAGGGCGACCAGCTGGATGAGCGGATTAAACTGGATATGCAAGCCATGTCTTGTGAGTCAATCAATTCCTTTAAAGTCATGGAACCCAAGGCGCGTACAGCGATGCTCAATGTATTGGAAGAAGATCAGATTATTTTTCATGTGTATCTGAAAAATAAACTGGGTGAAGAGCTCATGCATCATGAACAGAAGCTATCGCAATGTCCAAATTTCATTGCGGTTCGTCATTATGAACGTGCTTCGGATTCTTAAACTGTCTTTGCCAGCCACTGCATACCTGTCGAATTGAAAAGAATAAAACTGCAACCTCTCACCCTATGCTTTTTTAGATTTTCATGGTGAGGAATGATTGTATTCCTTGGTCGCAAATTCAATGATACGTTGGCAAGTCTCTGCCAGGCATACATTTTGGTTTGAATAGATCTGCAACAACTGTCTCGCTACAGCCAACGTCAGGAAAAATTGGTACTCAGTATGATCAATATTTACAGTGGGATGGGAAGGAAAATGTGCTTCGACCATGACTGCCTTGGATTGCAGTGTCCAAGGCAGTTCTGCATAGATTAAATCCTGTGCAGAAAATTCATGCTGATTTAGCAGGAGATAAAATAAATCCATTCATTTTGACTCCCCGAATGTTTGTAGGAATTTCTCAAGCGTCGTTTATTCAAAGGCGCTGACATCTCCCATACCACGACGAATCACTTCTGGATGATCACCAGATAAATCTACAATAGAGGTCGTGCTCAACGTGCCTAAACCACTATCTACAAAAACATCAATGCGTTTGCCCAGCTGCATTTCAATATCATAAGGATCATCGAGTGGGTCAGTCTGTCCCGGTAAAATCAGGGTAGAAGTCAATAACGGCTCACCGAGTTCTTTCAGTAACAGCTGACATACCGGATTATTCGGAATGCGTAGACCAATAGTTTTCTTCTTGGGATGCATCAACCGACGTGGCACTTCGCTGGTCGCAGGTAAAATAAAGGTCGTGATGGCCGGTGTATTATTTTTTAGCAAACGGTACATGGCATTGTCCACCTTGGCATAAGTGGCAATATCGGACAAATCACAGCACAGAATCGCATATTGGTGTTTTGGACCCAGACCACGAATTTGCGCAATCCGCTCCATGGCACTCTTGTTCCCAATCTGGCAACCAATCGCATAGGCCGCATCAGTAGGATAGACCACCACATCACCCGCACGGATACGTTCCACTGCCTGACTGATTAAGCGGGGTTGCGGATTGTCTGGGTGTACGCGTAAATGCAGCATAGAGACTACTCCAAGCTTGGGCTGATGGCTTATTATGTGGCGCTCAGGCAAGATCTGGCAATCATAAAAAAGGTAGATTTGTGTAATTTAATCAAGCATTTCACGTATAAATTCATCAGATTGTAAACTTTTGCCACCTCTGATGCAGATACAGATACATTGGATAAAGCGTGCTGCATCACGTGGAAGTTTGGCTGTACCATTAAAATAAGCCTGTACTTGAGCGTAGACATTATCTTTAAAGCTGGCACCATCACCGCCGTCGCCAGCCAGGTTATCCAAAGAAACCCGAAATTTACGGCCAAAAGCCTGGGCAAACATCCATTCAATCGCCTGTGGCTTGATTTCCACTTGTTCAAATAAAGCCTGCTGTTCACGGGTCCGCCCATCCGGGGCATACCAGTAACCCAGATCAGGCAGCAGGCGGCGTTTGTCTCCGGCAATGGTCCAGTGGCTGATTTCATGCAAAGCACTATTAAAGAAACCATGGGCAAACTGGATCCGGGCAGGACTGTTTGTACTTGCAGGGAAATATTCTGGTTCAAATTCGCCACGCACTAAAGTGACATTTAAATGGGAAAACCAGTGATTAAAGTGTAAGATGAGCCAGTCCACCTGCTGCGCTTCTGACGATAAATTCGCCCATGGCGAGAGTTGCACTTGTTGTGTTGAACTGTCAGAATCAAGGCTTGGAATTGTGCTAACGAGTGATGAAACATTCACTTCTGTTTGCGGCTGCAACAGATGCATGACTTGAGTTACCCAAATGGTCTGTCGAAATAAGTACAAAATTGTATCTTAATCTTTGACAGAGTACTGATGAATTTGTAGAATTGCCGCCTTAATTATGTCAGCAAATACCTTTCCGGCACAGATTGAGCCGTTTAAATGGGCTGAACAGGGCTTTAAATGGTCAGGTCAACTGCCTTTATCCCGCTTTGTTCGTATCGCTCGTGAAGCTGTTGGATCAATTGATGATCAATTGATTAACATAGACTGTAAGCTATCAATGGATGCCTATCATCGTATTGCATGGCTAGATGGTCACGTTGAAACAAAAGTTCCTATGGAATGCCAGCGTTGTCTGGAAACTGTAGAAGTTGAACTGGTTTCATCGTTCCATTTAGCACTTGTGGATGATGAGTCACTGATAGAGCGCTTGGATGAGGATGCTGATTTCATCGTCCTAGGTGAAAGTGAAGCAACGACCAAAGGTGATTATGATGCACCGGCGACCGCTGATTTGCTCGCGCTGATAGAAGATGAACTGTTATTGTTGATGCCGTTGTCGCCTAAACATGAGTTTTGTGAACATAAGCATCAACCTGCCGTAGAAGAAGTGGCTGAAGAAAAACGGGACAACCCGTTTGAAGTTTTGGCTGCTTTGAAGGGTAAACTTAACTAATTTTTGTGTTATACTCTTGTGTATAAGACAATCGAATTTGTTCTGATCCATTTTTTCGATCTTTGTAAGGAGCCATCATGGCCGTTCAGCAAAACCGTAAAAGTCGCTCTCGCCGTGACATGCGCCGTTCACATGACGCTTTAACCGAGAATGCATTAACTGTAGACCAAGCTACTGGCGAGACTCACCGTCGTCACCACGTATCTAAAGATGGTATCTACCGTGGTCGTCAATTATTCGCTAAAGCATCTGCTGAATAATTGGTGATGTATTAAGCGTCAAGCTTAGTAGAAAAAATGGGAGCATTTAGCTCCCTTTTTTTTGTCTTTGATTTTTAGGTGTATCGGTTTTTTGTTGTATTTGGCAATTACCGCCGACAAAATTACATGCTAAATTGCGCTCCACAATGATTTAGGTGGTCTTATTGGTCAGTCTTCTTGTTAGGATTGAAGAAGCACACCTCTTGAATGAAAGGATTTTATTATGTCTGCTACACCACTCGAACAAGCAGCGCCAGCAACAAAAACTGCATTTGTGTTTCCGGGTCAGGGTTCCCAAAAAGCTGGTATGCTGGCTGAGCTTGCAGAACAGTTTGCGAGTATTCGCGAGACATTTGCAGAAGCATCTGAAGCCGTCGGTTTTGATCTGTGGCAGATTGCGCAAACTGGCGAAGGTCTGGATCAAACCGAATTTACCCAGCCGGTATTGCTGACTGCAAGTATTGCCTTATGGCGCGTGTGGTTGGAATCTGGCGGTGTAGCACCGAAATATCTGGCAGGCCATTCACTGGGTGAATATAGCGCACTGGTCGCATCGGGTGCTTTAAGCCTAGGTGATGCTGTGAAGCTAGTGAACTTGCGTGGCAAATTGATGCAAACTGCTGTACCTCAGGGTGTGGGTGCAATGGCTGCGATTTTGGGTCTGGATGATGCCAAAGTGATTGAGCTGTGTGCACAAGCAACTGCAGCAGGCGAAGGTTCTGTCGAAGCAGCGAACTATAATGCGCAAGGGCAGGTTGTCGTTGCAGGCAATAAAGATCGCGTTGAAGCGGTGATGGCATTGGCCAAAGAAAATGCTGGTAAAGCGATTGCACTGCCAGTATCGGTTCCGTCACATTGTTCATTGATGAAACCTGCCGCTGAACAGTTTGCTCCGGCATTGGAACAAACCGCCATTGAGCTACCACGCATTCCTGTATTACAAAATGTGGGCGCGCAAGCGGCAACCAATGTAAATGAATTGCGTCAGGCGTTGACCGCGCAACTTTATGAGTCGGTACAATGGACTAAAACCTTACAATTCCTTCAAGATGAAGGGATTGAGTACATTGTAGAATGTGGTCCGGGTAATGTATTGACCAACTTGGCGAAACGCTTGCCGAATATTCAAAAAGCACTTCCACTGGACAGTCAATCTCGTCTGGAAGATGCATTAAACATCGTATTGGCGGCAGAAGGGAAAAGTGCATGACACAGGAACGTAAAGTTGCTCTGGTAACAGGTGCAAGTCGTGGTATTGGTGCTGCGATCGCACAACAGTTGATTCAAGACGGTTATTTTGTCGTAGGTACTGCAACGTCTGAAGCAGGTGCGGAAAAATTATCTGCACAGTTTGCTGAAAATGGCGCTGGAAAAGTACTAGATGTACGTGATGGTGCTGCGATTGATGCGCTGGTAACGGACATTGAACAGAACTATGGTCCAGTCCTTGCGTTGGTCAATAATGCTGGTATTACCAAAGACAATTTGCTGCTGCGTATGTCTGAAGATGACTGGGATGATATTTTAAATATTCACCTGAAAGCAGTTTACCGTTTGTCTAAGCGCGTACTCAAAGGCATGACCAAGGCGCGTTTCGGTCGCATCATCAACATCAGTTCTGTGGTGGCACATTTTGCCAACCCGGGTCAGGCCAACTATTCTGCTGCCAAAGCAGGTATTGAAGCATTTAGCCGTAGCCTTGCCAAAGAAATGGGTAGCCGTCAGATTACCGTAAACTCGGTAGCACCAGGTTTTATTGCGACTGAAATGACTGAGCAGCTAAGCGAAGAAATTCGTAAAAAGATGACTGAGCAGGTGGCATTAAACCGTTTAGGTGATCCGCAGGATATCGCAAATGCCGTAAGTTTCTTGGCTTCGGATAAAGCCAGTTACATTACTGGTACAGTTATGCATGTAAATGGGGGCTTATACATGAGCTAAGCTCAAGTATAAACTTTCCAAATTTTTTAGATTCAATTAAACTAACGGCATTAAAAACGCCACAAGCAATGAGGAGAATTCCTGTGAGCGATATCGAACAACGTGTTAAGCAAGCAGTTGCAGAACAACTTGGTATCAAAATCGAAGAGATTAAAAACGAAGCGTCTTTCATGGATGACTTAGGTGCAGATTCTCTAGATCTAGTTGAACTTGTTATGTCTTTCGAAAATGATTTCGACATCACGATTCCTGATGAAGATTCTAACGAAATCACAACTGTTCAATCAGCAATTGACTACGTTTCTAAGAAACTAGGTTAATCGCCGATTTCAGCTTTGCTGAACAAAAAAACCACCCTCGAGGTGGTTTTTTTGTGTCTGCCTTTCACATGAATGGAGGTTTTACAATTCATTACCTTTCTGTCACCAATGACTAACTATCTCTCTAGAGTTTTCATTATAAAAATAAGAGTGATGTGACATTAACAACAAGAATGGAGTCCGCTATGGGTCTTTTTGATTTTGTAAAAGGTATCGGTAAGAAGAATACAGCTGCTGCGGAACCACAGGCTGCACCTACAACGACAACGCCGGCTGCAGCACAACCTGCGGAGCCTTCTGCTCAGGAAGTGGCAAATAAATTACTCGGCCATGTGAAAAGTCTGGGCCTTCCGATCACTGGTTTATCCATCAGTTATAATTCAGCCTCAGATCTGGCGACGGTCAGAGGTCAGGTACAAAGTCAGGCCGATCGTGAAAAGATTGTTCTGGCCGTGGGTAATATTGATCATGTGGCCAAAGTGGATGATCAGCTTACAGTGAGTAGTCCTGAGCCGGAAAGTAAGTTCTACACGGTGAAATCAGGTGACAGTTTGTCAAAAATCTCAAAAGAATTTTATGGTGATGCCAATCAGTATAATAAAATTTTTGAAGCCAACCGTCCGTTGCTCAAAGATGCAGATGATATTTTTCCGGGACAGGTGCTCCGCATTCCTGCTTGATTTTTAATAAGTCCAATCAATGTTCGATCTCAAAGCCCCGTTTGGGGCTTTGTTGTTTTTGCCCGTAGCTTTAGAAATTCAAACTCATTAAATACCCAGGTCCAGATATAAACTTTCTTTGACTTCTTCCATCACCACATAACTGTGCGAGGAGGCAGAGGCAGGTAGTTTTTTTAGTAAATCTCCCAGTAAACGGCGATAAGCACTCATTTCTTTTAAACGCGCTTTGACCAGATAATCAAAATCACCAGAAATTAAATGGCATTCCAGGACTTCTGGAATCTCAGTCAGATTGCGTGCCACCTGATCAAAGACATCACCTGATTTGGCAGAGAGTTTGATTTCCAGAAAAACCAGCAGGTTGCGCTCCAGCATTTCCGGATTTAAACGGGCGTAATAGCCCATGATGATGCCTTCGCGCTCTAGCCGTTTTACCCGTTCTGAACAGGGCGTGGTCGATAGATTGACGCGTGCTGCAAGTTCGCTAATGGCAATACGGCCATCGCGTTGCAGGATATCCAGAATCATGCGGTCAATGCGGTCTAATTTGCGCATCAATATTTCCCTCTTTTTTTAATTCTGCCCGAAAAAATATTTATTTCACTGAATATACAGTCTGAATATAGTGAATTTAACTATTAAAGCAAAAATATACTAGTGAAATAAACTGAAAAGATGTTTGAGGGTTAAGGTAATGCGCGTATTAGTTTTAGGTAGTGGTGTGATTGGTGTGGCAAGCGCTTACTATCTGGCGCAGCAGGGAGCAACCGTGACTGTGCTGGATCGTCAGGCAGGTCCGGCGCAAGAAACCAGCTTCGGTAATGCGGGGCAGATTTCTCCAGGATACTCGACCCCTTGGGCCGCACCAGGTATTCCGTTTAAGGCGGTCAAATGGATGTTCCAGCATCATGCACCGTTGGCGATTAATGTCGATGGCAGCTTGTGGCAATTGCAGTGGATGGCACAAATGCTGAAAAACTGTAATGCCCAGCATTATGCAGTCAATAAAGAACGTATGGTGCGTGTGGCTGAATACAGCCGTGACTGTTTGCGTAATTTGCGCCGGGATATTGGCATCTCTTATGAGAACCGATCGAAAGGCACTTTGCAGATTTTCCGTAAAGATGCACAGCTGGATGCAGTTCAGCGCGATATTGAAGTTCTGAAAGAAACCGGAGTGGAGTTTGAACTGCTGGACCGCGATGGACTGGCGCGTGTAGAACCGGCATTGGCACAGGCTAAAGATAAACTGGTGGGTGGTCTGCATTTACCCAATGATGAAACGGGTGACTGCTATCTGTTTACCAATGCTTTGGCAGAGCATGCCAAAGGGATGGGTGTAGAGTTTAAGTTTAATCAAAACGTTGAAAAGCTGATTGTAGAAGGTGACCAGATCAAAGGTGTTCTGGTCAATGGTCAGGTGCTCACGGCAGATAAATATGTCTTGGCCTTCGGCAGTTATTCACGTGATTTCCTTAAACCGCTTGAGCTGAATTTGCCGGTATATCCAGTAAAAGGTTATTCATTGACGATTCCTATTTTAGATCCGGCCTATGCACCGCAATCTACCGTGCTAGATGAAACCTACAAAATTGCAATTACTCGTTTTGACCAGCGTATTCGCGTCGGTGGTATGGCAGAACTGAGTGGTTTTAACCTGGGTCTGAATGAAGACCGTCGCGGCACGCTGGAAATGGTGACCCGAGATTTATTCCCGGGGGGCGATATGAATCAGGCCAGTTTCTGGACAGGCTTGCGTCCAATGACCCCAGACAGTACGCCAATTATTGGAAAAACCCGCTTTAAAAACCTGTTCCTGAATACTGGGCATGGCACGCTAGGCTGGACCATGGCTTGTGGTTCAGGGAAATTAATCAGCGATCTGGTCTTGGCCCGTGATCCTGAAATTAGCACTGAAGGTCTGTCATTGGCGCGCTATCACCAAGCTGCCTAAGGCCATCTGAGGCGGAATATTCAAGGAGGAATGTATGCCACGTCCCATTACTGCAATTATCCATCAACAGGCGCTTGCGCATAATTTAAGTGTGGCGCGCCAATGTATGCCCAATAGTCAGGTATTTGCTGTGGTCAAGGCCAATGCCTATGGGCACGGGATTGAACGGGTCTATGCTGGACTTAAAGGTGCAGACGGTTTTGCCTTTCTGGATATTGAAGAGGGCACGAGGCTACGTGCGCTTGGGTGCAAGAAGCCGCTAATGTTGCTCGAAGGTGTTTTTGCTTTCGAGGATTTATTCGAATGTGCGAAGCATGAAATGAGCTTTGCCATTCATTCCCGGCATCAAGTGCAATGGCTAAAACAGTTTGCCGAAATAGCGCCGGATGCACAGTTTGATGTGTACTTGAAAATGAACAGCGGCATGAACCGTCTGGGTTTCGAGCCACAGCAATATGCAGAAATCTGGCAGGAGCTGCACCAGCTAAATAATGTCCGTTCAATCACGCATATGACCCATTTCTCTGATGCGGATGGTGAGCGTTTTGGACAGGACGGGATTCAGCATCAAAACCTGATTTTTAGCCAGACCATTCAGGGACTCGAGGGTAAAACCTCGCTCAGTAACAGTGCGGCCATTTTGCGGCATCATCAAACCCTTCATTCCGATATTGTACGTAGCGGCATCATGCTGTATGGCAGTTCACCAGATTATCCAACACACACGATTCAAGACTGGAATCTGCAACCGAGCATGAGCTTACGCAGTGAAATTATCGCCATTCAAATGATCCAGTCAGGTCAGAGCATTGGCTATGGTTCCAAATTTATTGCCACGCAGGAAATGCGGATCGGGATTGTGGCCTGTGGTTATGCGGATGGTTATCAACGACTATCGGCGACGGGTACGCCTGTGCTGGTCGATTCAATGAAAACACAAACATTGGGTCGAATCAGTATGGATATGCTGGCTGTAGATCTGACTGCACTGCCGCAGGCGAATGTGGGTAGTGAAGTGGCGCTTTGGGGGCAATCTTCCCAAGGTGCACTTTTGCCAATTGATGAAGTGGCGGCTAGCTCAGGCACCATCGGCTATGAGCTGATGTGTGCGGTGACCGCTCGGGTTCATTTCCAGATTGACGCTTAAATTTTTAATTTAAATTTTATTTAAATATCCCAAACAAGGAAGATCAACATGACACAGGACAATACAGCCATTCAGCGACTCAACAGCAATCAAATCATGAGTGCGGTGACGATTCATCATCAAACCGTCTATCTGTCAGGTCAGGTGCCGAATAGCACGGATATGGATGTACGCGGCCAAACACTGGAAGTCTTTGCAAAAATTGAGGAATTGCTTGCATTGGCCAATACTGATAAAAGCCAGCTGCTTTCTGCACAACTGTTCGTGAAAAATCTGGATGATTTTCAAACTGTGAATCAGCTTTGGGTGGAATGGTTACAAGGTCATGGCACGCCGGCACGTGCCACGATTCAGGCAGATTTGGTTAATCCGGACTGGCTGATTGAAATTGCAGTCATTGCAGCTCAAGCTTAATTTAATTTTTAATGTTGAAATCTCCCATGCAATGATTTAAGTCGTTTTAGTGCAGTAAATCTCACTGAACAGCGCAGTAAAAAGTATGAAAATGTCATAATAAGCGTTCGAGGACTGAACGTTGTAAATTCAGCTTGATGCTGTTGTAAAGATTAAAAAGGATGTAAAAATGAAAACCACCCCGGGCACAGAAGACGTAAAATCGTCGCCGCATGAGTTGCAACGAAAACTCTCTAACCGACATTTGCAGTTAATCGCCATTGGTGGCTGTATCGGTACTGGCCTGTTTATGGGATCGGGAAAAACCATCTCCCTGGCAGGCCCTTCAATTTTGATCATTTATATGATCATTGGTGGCATGTTCTTCTTCCTGATGCGTGCGTTGGGTGAAATGCTGTTGTCCAATCTGCATTACAAATCTTTTATTGATATGGCCCATGACCTGATCGGGCCGGGTGCTGGCTATTATATTGGCTGGTCGTACTGGCTGGGTTGGGTGCTGGTAGGGATTGCCGATCTCGCGGCGATTATTAACTATTTGAGTTTCTGGCTGCCCGAAGGCATGGCCTTTACCCCGATGGGGCAGGCGATGATTAGTATTGGCTGTGTGCTGTTTATTCTCGCGATTAACCTAGTCACGGTAAAACTGTTTGGTGAGATTGAATTCTGGTTCGCACTAATCAAGATTTTAGCCATTCTTGGTTTGATCTTTGTCGGTGGTTATATGGTGTTTAGCGGTTTTCAGGCACCGAGTGGCGCCGTCGCCAGCTTTAGTAATGTCTGGGCGCATGGTGGCTTATTTCCCAAAGGCTTTACTGGTTTTCTGGCAGGCTTCCAGATTGCCATGTTTGCCTTTGTCGGGGTGGAACTGCTCGGCACAATGGCGGCAGAAACCAAAGATCCGGAAAAGAATTTACCCAAAGCGGTCAACGCCATTCCTACGCGGATCATTCTGTTCTATGTATTGTCATTGCTGATGATCATGTCAGTTACACCATGGCATTTGATTCCTGCGGATCAAAGTCCATTTGTGAGTTTGTTCCTGTATGCCGGTATTCCAACTTCAGCCATTATCATGAACCTGGTGGTATTGTCGTCAGTGATGTCCTCTATGAACAGTGGGGTATTCTCGACCAGTCGTATGTTGTTTGGTTTGGCACGTGATGGACAGGCGCCTCAAGCTTTAGCGCGGTTATCTAGTCGGGCAGTACCAGCCACAGGGTTATTTTTCTCCTGTGCTTTTATTATGTTGGGGGCAGCATTTCAGTATTTTGTACCAAACACCATGGAAGCTTTTACTCTGGCAAGTTCGCTGTGTGTGATCCTGTTTATTAGTATCTGGAGCATCATCATGGTGTGCTATATCCGTTACCGTAAGCAGCAACCGCAAAAGCATGCCGCCTCGACCTTTAAAATGCCGGGTGGGGTATGGATGTCTTATGTGGTATTGGCATTCCTGTTATTCGCCTTGATTATTTTAAGCCTGGAACCTGACACTCTAAAAGCTCTGATGATCAGTCCTTTATGGTTGATTATTCTGGCGGTGACCTATCGACTGCTGTATAAGCCACGTATGCGTCAGCGTGGTAATCATTAAATATTCAGACATAAAAAATCCCCGACTGATCGGGGATTTTTTATTTAGCAGGTGAATTAGAAAGTAGGTTTAACCACGACTAAAATCACCACTGCAAATAAGATCAGGGTTGGCATCTCATTAAAATAACGCCAAAACTTGTGTGACTTGTAATGTGCATTATCAATCAGCTTCTTGCGGTAATAACCACACACCAGATGGTAAATCACCAATAAGCCGACCAGGCCGACTTTAAGGTAAAACCATAAGGCTTCATGATAGTGACGCGTTGCATCACCCCAATCCACCAGAAAGTGCGCCGTAATCAAGGTAGCCAACATGGCTGGCCACATGATGCCACGGTACAGCTTGCGTTCCATGACTTCAAAGCGTTGATGACTGACGGCATCTTCGCTCATAGCATGATAAACATATAACCGTGGCAAGTAGAACAAAGCCGCGAACCAGCAAACCACCGCAATAATATGTAATGCTTTTACCCACAAGAAAGCATCAGAAGGAGCATCCATCAAGTCACCCTAAACTGGGCAGCTTAGCCTTCCCACTTTTTGAAAATGAGACAAGCATTTACGCCGCCGAAACCGAAACTGTTACTCATCACAGTATTCAATTTTGCGTCACGTTTTTCAAGCACGATATCAAACGGTTTCGCGCCTTCATCCAGCTCGGTCACGTTGATGTTTGGAGCAATAAAGTCATTTTGCATCATCAGAACCGAATAAATCGCTTCCTGAACACCAGCAGCACCAAGACTGTGACCCGTCATTGACTTGGTTGAGCTGAGTGGAGGAACCTGACCTTCACCGAAAGCACGTTCCATTGCTTTAAGTTCTGTGATGTCACCCGCTGGAGTAGAAGTACCATGTGTATTTACATAGTCAATTTTATCGACACCGTGTTGTTTTGCTTCTTCTAAAGCCATTAGTACGCAACGCGTTGCACCTTCACCAGATGGTGCAACCATGTCGGCACCATCCGAGTTGGCTGCATAGCCTACGACTTCGGCAAGAATGTTGGCACCACGCGCTTGCGCATGTTCCAAAGACTCAAGGATTACAAAACCACCACCACCGGCAATCACGAAACCGTCACGGTCTGCAGAATAAGGGCGTGATGCTGTTTCAGGGCTGTCGTTGTATTTAGAGCAAAGTGCGCCCATCGCATCAAACAACAAGCTTTGTGACCAGTGATCTTCTTCACCGCCACCTGCCAGCATTAAATCTTGTTTGCCGAGTTGAATCAGGTTGTAGGCATAACCAATCGCATCCGCAGAAGTTGCACATGCACTAGTAATGGTATGTGCTACACCTTGTAATTTGAATGCAACGCCAACGTTAGCCGTAATGGTGTTGGTCATATTACGTGGTACAAAGAAAGGACCGACTTTACGCGCACCTTTGGTTTGCAATAATTCGTTCATTTCAATAACGGAAGCAGTTGAACCGCCACCTGAACCACCCGCGATACCATAACGTGGGTTGCCAGCTAAGTCTTCAACCTTTAAACCTGCATGTTCAACCGCAGCAAGAGCTGAGTTATATGCATACATCGCACATACACCCATAAAGCGTTTCAGTTTGCGGTCGATCCCATCGAAATCCTGCTCGGCTGCAGCACTGACATGACTTTTGAAATTGAGTTCAGCATAAGTCGGATTAAAACGTGTTCCTGAAATCCCGTTTTGTAAAGAATGGTTTACATCCTCTAATGTATTACCAATACATGAGTTAATACCCATGCCAGTGATGACAACACGTTTCATCTACAGATCCTTATAGTTTGCTCTATGCTCAGCGGCAGATATCTGGGTTTTAAAATCGCCCAATCCAGCGCTTAGCCTTATTTCATGATGGGGAACATGATAGCAGAAAGACTTTTGAAATCTTATGGCAAATGTTATGCCGTGTGACAGTCGGTTGAGTTTGTGAGTCGGCATGTAGGGGTTTTACTAAATGAAACAGAATAAAGTTGAGATAAACGCTGACTACACCTAGTATTTATACCAAATACAAGCACATGAATGCTGAGGTAAAAAATGGTAAATGCTAATAATAAACAATCTAATGGTCTGATTTCGAATGCCTTTGGAGTGGCGAAAAAGTTCAGTTCAACCGGATTGGATTTGTTGAATCATGTTGCGCCGGATTCGGTGACTAAAGCGCTGAAGCCTTCCAGCTCCGATCAGGTGATTGACGGTTCGGCGAAGACGAAAAGCGCTTTTTCGGCTAAAAAATATGACAATCCTCAGCAAATGCTTCGTGAGCATCTTCCAAATGTGTCTCGTCAACTTCTCGGGCGCCGCTTTAATACCGTGAATAATGTCGCGCATTTTGTTTCTCCAGACTTAACCGAAAAAGTGTCTAACTACTTTTATGACCGTCTCAATCAATTCAGTAATCAAACGAGTTCGGTTGATGCCATTCTGAATGAAGCGGGAGCGAAAGATTTAGAGGAACTCACTCAGGACGTCGATCGATCCAAGCGAATTTCACAGGCTTTAGGTGAACAAAACAAATGGATTGCAACGGTGCAGGGTGCAGTAAGTGGTGCTTCAGGGATGCTTGGTACTGCCATTGATATTCCAGCCTCTTTGCTCATGGCATTGCGTACCATCTATCAAGTCGGTCGCTCTTATGGTTTTGACCTGAGTAAAGAAGATGATCAGGAAATCGTTCAGCATATCTTTAGACAGATTGACTTGAGCCTGATTGCGGAAAAACAGACCTTATTATTAGGTTTAAAAGCTTTAAGTAATACACTTAAAACTCATGATATCTCGCAGTTACAAGCCATGCTAGGTTCTGATAATGATGTCAGCGCCATCAAGCAATGGTTAAGTCGTCATGAGGGAGAGGCTAAATGGGAATGGATGAATCATCTGCCAAAAATTTCGATTCTGGAGCGATTAACCAAACTGACGCCTCTGGCGAGTGCTGGTATTGGCGCTGTATATAGCCATCGTTTTGTCGAGGATGTAAATCAGAAAGCTCAGGAAGCATTCTCGCATGCACGTCAATACCTGATTCAGCATCAGGATTCGCAATTGTCTCCTTATGCTGCCTATGAAAAAGCAGCCAGTTTGTTACAACAGGCAACTCCGAAACTCCTAAATGGTGCCTCTCACGAAGTTGAGCTTTCGAAAGATAAGCCGATCATGGATAAAGATATTGCGATTGAAGGCAATAACACGATTACCCAAGTCAAGCTGGTCAAAAAAGAGCAGAATGATCTAAGCTCTGAAGAAGCAGAAGTGAAGAAAGATGAAAAGGTGAGTGAAGGGCTGGAGGCACTCAACGATGAGTTGGTTGAACCTGCGGCAGATAAGCAGTCGCAACAACCGGCTTTATCCAAAACTTCATTTGATCCGGAAATCGAAGCTGAACTGCATCCAGAAGCTGCTGACGAGGCGGAAGCTGCTACAGAGACTTCACAGCAGGGTGCAGAGGATCAAGAAAACTCGGAAACTAAATCTGAAGCTCAAGACGTGACCAAAAAAGCTGGTAAAAATTCAAAAAAATAAGTGAATTTTGAAGGTAAATAAAAGCAGGCAAATGTCGTGAGAAACGGTATTTGCTTGGCTTGAGTAGGTTGACCAATTTTGCATCTTGAATTACAATTGCATGCCCTCAAAAAGTAGTAGTTTTTTGGGGCTTTTTATTAACGGGAGAATTGCCAAATGGCAACAACAAATCAGTTGATCCGCAAGGGTCGTACGACTTTAGTTGAAAAATCTAAAGTTCCTGCGTTGAAGGCTTGTCCACAGCGCCGTGGTGTTTGTACACGTGTTTACACAACTACACCTAAAAAACCTAACTCAGCAATGCGTAAAGTTTGCCGTGTTCGCTTAACTTCAGGTTTCGAAGTTTCTAGCTACATCGGTGGTGAAGGCCATAACCTACAAGAGCACAGTGTTGTTCTTATCCGTGGTGGTCGTGTTAAAGACTTACCAGGTGTACGTTACCATACCGTTCGTGGTTCTTTAGACTGTGCTGGTGTTAAAGATCGTAACCAGTCTCGTTCTAAATACGGTACTAAACGTCCTAAGAAATAATTCGTTAAGAATTAAATTTTAAGAACGTAGAACCGCAATCCTTTATCGTCTCGCTTGTCTGATTTCTGCATTAATTTTGTGAAAATTCCAAGCGACGTATAGTAAGGCCAGCGAGTAGTACATGACACTTTGTACTCATGCTGGATAAACCTGAAGTGTCATCTTTATAGGTAGTTTAAAATGCCAAGACGTCGCGTAGTCGCTGCTCGTGAAATCCTTCCGGATCCTAAGTTCAGCAGCCAAACAATCGCTAAATTCATGAACCACGTAATGCAAGATGGTAAAAAATCTATTGCTGAAAGTATCGTTTACGGTGCTTTAGACCGCGTTCAAGAAAAATCTAAAGTAGACCCAGTTGAATTTTTCGAGACTACTCTTGAAAAAGTTCGTCCTATGGTCGAAGTAAAAGCACGCCGTGTTGGTGGTGCTACATACCAAGTTCCTATGGAAGTACGCCCATCCCGTCGTACTGCTCTAGCGATGCGTTGGTTAGTAGATGCTGCTGCTAAGCGTTCTGAAAAAACTATGGCTTTACGTCTTGCTGGCGAGTTGCTTGATGCATCTGAAGGCAAAGGCGCTGCGGTTAAGAAACGTGAAGATGTGCACCGTATGGCTGAAGCCAACAAAGCATTCTCTCACTACCGTTTCTAAGCAGATAAAACAGGCCCTATTCAGGAGGGTGATAAGACCGTCATGGTTTTGTCACCAAAGCGCTTTAAGTTGCTATGCAGCTTAAAGCGTCCTGTTTTAAACAACAAAATTTAGGAATGCTAGAAATCATGGCACGTCAAACCCCAATTTCTCGTTATCGTAACATTGGTATTTCTGCGCACATTGATGCGGGTAAAACCACAACTACAGAACGTATTTTGTTCTACACAGGTGTATCTCACAAAATTGGTGAAGTACACGATGGTGCAGCAACAATGGACTGGATGGAGCAAGAGCAAGAACGTGGTATTACCATTACTTCTGCTGCTACGACTACATTCTGGTCAGGTATGTCTAAACAGTTCCCTGAACACCGTATCAACGTAATTGATACACCGGGACACGTTGACTTCACAATTGAAGTTGAACGTTCTATGCGTGTTCTTGATGGTGCGTGTATGGTTTACTGTGCTGTAGGTGGTGTACAACCTCAGTCTGAAACTGTATGGCGTCAAGCGAACAAATACCAAGTGCCTCGTTTAGCATTCGTGAACAAGATGGACCGTACTGGTGCCAACTTCTTCCGTGTTGTTGAACAAATGAAAACACGTTTAGGTGCATCTCCAGTACCTGTAGTAATCCCTGTTGGCGCTGAAGAAAACTTCCAAGGCGTAATCGACTTGATCGAAATGAAAGCGATCATTTGGGACGAAGCTTCACAAGGTATGAAGTTTGAATACGGTGAAATCCCGGCTGAACTTCAAGAAACTGCTGAAGAATGGCGTACAAACATGGTTGAAGCTGCTGCTGAAGCTTCTGAAGAGTTAATGGATGAATACCTGAACAATGGCGATTTGACTAAAGAACAAATCGTTGCTGGTCTACGTGTCCAAACTTTGGCTTGTCAAATTCAACCAATGCTTTGTGGTACAGCATTCAAAAACAAAGGTGTTCAACGTATGTTGGACGCAGTAATTGAATTCTTACCGTCGCCTACAGAAGTTAAAGCGATTGAAGGTGTTCTTGACGATAAGGCTGAAACTAAAGCGATTCGTGAAGCATCTGATGAAGCTCCGTTCTCTGCACTTGCGTTCAAAATCATGAACGACAAATTCGTAGGTAACTTAACTTTCGTACGTGTTTACTCTGGTGTTCTTAAACAAGGTGATTCTGTTTATAACCCAGTTAAATCTAAACGTGAACGTATCGGCCGTATCGTGCAAATGCACGCGAACGATCGTCAAGACGTTGAAGAAATTCGTGCGGGTGATATCGCTGCGTGTGTAGGTCTTAAAGACGTAACTACAGGTGATACACTTTGTGATGAGAAAAATGTCATCACACTTGAGCGTATGGAATTCCCAGAGCCAGTAATTGCATTGGCTGTTGAACCAAAAACTAAAGCTGACCAAGAAAAAATGTCAATTGCTTTAGGTCGTTTGGCTAAGGAAGATCCATCATTCCGCGTTCGTACTGATGAAGAGTCAGGTCAAACAATCATCGCTGGTATGGGTGAACTTCACCTTGACATTATTGTTGACCGTATGAAGCGTGAATTCGGTGTTGAAGCAAACATTGGTAAACCAATGGTTTCTTACCGTGAAACGATCAAAAAGTCAGTTGAACAAGAAGGTAAATTCGTTCGTCAAACTGGTGGTAAAGGTAAATTTGGTCACGTATACGTACGTTTAGAGCCAATGGATGCTGATGCTGGTAAAGACTACGAGTTCGCTGAAGAAGTTGTTGGTGGTGTAGTTCCTAAAGAATTCTTCGGTGCTGTGGATAAAGGTATCCAAGAGCGTATGAAGAATGGTGTCCTTGCTGGTTACCCAGTTGTTGGCATCAAAGCGACATTGTTCGACGGTTCTTACCATGATGTCGACTCTGACGAATTATCGTTCAAGATGGCTGGTTCTTATGCCTTCCGTGACGGTTTCATGAAAGCAGATCCTGTTCTTCTTGAACCTATCATGAAAGTTGAAGTAGAAACTCCAGAAGACTACATGGGCGATATCATGGGTGACTTAAACCGTCGTCGTGGTATGGTTCAGGGTATGGACGATTTACCTGGTGGTACTAAAGCAATTAAAGCTGAAGTTCCACTTGCTGAGATGTTTGGTTACGCGACTCAAATGCGTTCTATGTCTCAAGGCCGTGCAACATACTCTATGGAATTTGCTAAATATGCTGAAACTCCACGTAACGTGGCTGAAGGCATCATTTCTAAATTCCAGTCTGGCGGTAAAAAAGGTGACGACGAGTAATCTTTCGATTACTATAAGCCCAAACTAATTCATAGTTAAACCCAAGTGCTCATGCAGTGATCCTGCATGAGTAGTTTAAAAAGGAAGATCTCATGGCTAAGGCTAAGTTTGAACGTAATAAGCCACACGTTAACGTGGGCACAATTGGTCACGTTGACCATGGTAAA
>DDAT01000013.1:0-12076 GCA_002332985.1 Acinetobacter lwoffii
AAATGTCAACAGACCCTAATATTTTTGAAATGTGCTATTTTTGTTTTTAAAGCGCCTTTGTTTTAATCTATTTCTATACACTTGTAAAAGATGGACGGTTAAGTCGTGTAGGGGCTGACAGGAATAGCCTATCTGTTGTCGTGTTTACCCAATTTAAATAATTTAAAAATAAAGATTTAACTTAAAATACCATTGGTCATATTTTTAATTAATGCGATTAACGGTCATTTGATTCAGTATGAAAACCGTATTTATAAAATAAGATCCCATTTGGAAAAAAATTTCAGAATATGAAAATTTTGTGAAAAATAAATAAATATTGTATAACAGAGATGGCGCAAAATTTTCTGCATCTATTGATTATTGATATAAGAGTATAAAAATGGAACTGGATCGTTTCGATAAACATATTCTAGAAATATTGACCCATGAAGATGTCAATCTGAATGAACTGTCCGAGCGGGTGAATTTATCTGTCAGTTCGGTGCATCGCAGGATCAAACACTTAATCGATCATAATATTATCAGTGGCTTAAAACGTGAAATCAATTACCAGAAATTAGGTTTCAGCCTGCATGTGCTGTTACAGGTATCCTTAAGCAAACATGATAGCGATACTTTTGCTAAATTCCTGGAAGAACTGGAAAGTATTCCCGAAGTGATTAATGCCTTTTTGGTCACCGGTCAGTCTGCGGACTTTATTGTCGAAGTGGTGGCAAGGGATATGGAAAATTATAGTGAAATCCTGCTTAAGCGGATTGGAAAAATTGAGCATGTGGTGGCGCTGCATTCCAGCTTTGTCATTAAAGAATATAATGTCTTTAACTGTAGCGGATTACTCAATAAAGTTTAATCAAAGCTAGGTTGGTGGACAGCCACAAAAAAACGCACCCTAAGGTGCGTTTTTTGAATCAGTGACAGTTAAGCATCAAGTTCTGCTAAAACAGCATCTGAGAATTCAACGTTGGTATATACGTTCTGTACATCATCCAGATCTTCAAGCATATCAATCATTTTCATGATTTTTTTCGCTTGATCGATGTCGGTGATTTCTGCTTTGGTTGAAGGACTCATCACCACTTCAGCATTGTCAGATTTTAAACCTGCAGCAGTTAAAGCATCTTGAACATCACCGAAAGCTTCAGGTGTAGTAATCACCAGGATTTCATCTTCAGTGACTTCGATGTCTTCCGCACCTGCTTCTAATGCCACTTCCATGATTTGATCTTCCAAAGACACATCTTCAAAAGTAATCTCGCCACGTTTCGTGAACAGGAATGCCACCGAACCATTGGTGCCTAGGTTACCATCAGTTTTAGAGAAGCAATGACGTACGTCAGGCACAGTACGGTTCAAGTTGTCAGTCATGGTTTCAACAATAACCGCAACACCACCTACACCATAACCTTCGTAGGTCACTTCTTTCAGGTCGTCGTTATCTTCGCCACCAGCACCACGTTGAATGGCACGGTTGATCACGTCACGTGTCATATTCACTGATAATGCTTTTTCAACCACAGCACGTAGACGAGGGTTGCTTGCAGTATCTGGACCACCAAGCTTTGCAGCAGTGGTTAATTCACGAATGTATTTGGTAAAAACTTTACCACGACTCGCATCTTGTTTTGCTTTGCGATGTTTAATATTGGCCCACTTGGAATGACCCGCCATGCGAACTATGCTCCTTGTAGATTGGCTGTATGCCTATCAGAATGCCGAAATTCTACCATAAGCGTTTTTTTAAAAAAAAGTGCCTGGATTTGAGATTTCAGGATAAAAACAAAAAAAGTGCAATATCGAGGAAAAATAGAAAGAGGATAGGGGGATTTATAATTCTATTTATACATTTATATGGACAGATGACTTGGACATAAACAGCAGAATCGCTGATTATGTCCGTGCTTTTATTTTTAAAAAGCTTATTCTGGAATAACGATATCCAGGCCAACCTTGTCTTTATATAGTTGCTTGATCAAAGCCAGGTCATGCGCAAGGTCTGTCGGATAGATCTTGCCAAGAATGCCACCTTGCTTGGTTTTGGAATTGGCGTATAACAACACGATTGGTACATTGGCAGCCTTGGCAATATGCCAGAAACCGGTACGGATTGGTTTGCGTGCTTCACCTTGTTTAGCCCGTGTTGCTTCGGGAGCAATCACCAGATTGAACTTTTCATTGTTCTGAAAATGTTCCACCATCTGGGTCACGATATCTTTACTGGCCTTGCGGTCAACCGGAATACCACCCACAGCGTTCAATAGCGGTTTAAACGGTCCTTTAAATAATTCTTTTTTAATCAAGGTATGAACCTTGAGGTCATAAATCTGGAACAGGGCAATTGACAGTACCGCATCCATCATTGAGGTATGTTCAAACCCAATAATGACCTGTTTATCTTCAAGCACATCGGGTTCGACATGATATTGCCAACCTGCAAGTTTAAATGCAGATTCGCCAAGGAATTTATTTAGCATAAGTACGGAGAAGTAAAAGCTGTATGTAGAGAACTGCATAATTTCATCTTGTTCGCCCATACAGTCAATAGGCTTTTCAATAAAATCAGCGAATAATGTAAAAATCTATGATTTATTCATCTTTTTAAGCTGCAAGATTAAGAGTTAATATATATAAATAAAACAATATTAAGATCTTAAAAATATCATTAGATACAAAAAAAGTCTTAAAATGATGAAAAAATGACTATCCAGAGCACACTTTAGTTATTAGACTTTTGTCGAAGAAGAAGACTGATACAGGTCTTTTCTATTTTCTTATTCTTTCTACTCTGAGATTGAAAAGTATGACGTACATGACAGCCTTCGTAATCTCCCTATTGATTTTTGCGCTTATAATTGTATGGTCTTTGATCGAAATTAAGCAGGATTTACATAAAGACGAAGAAATGAAGTCTGAATTCTAGTCATTCTATCTTCTTGAGCTCAAGGCTATTCCTTTAACAGTGCTGCCTGAGCAATAAAGAATTTTAATACCTTATAGATATACTAAGACCTTAAATCTATCAGTTTTACCCTTAGTAGACCGGATTAAATTCAAGATGACAGGCTCATTTGTCTTAAATGATGCAGCATGTATCTCATTTTTCTATATGCCTCCTATACTGAAGTCTTAAGTAACTGAATTTTGACTAAGACAAGTCGCCCATGATTGCTGCCTAAATGTTCAAGCAGTTATAAAAGCACTTGTCTTTCCAAAAAATCTTAGCTAGTATTCATGACGCCTGAACTTATTGATAAATAAAGTTTTCAGCATATAGGGCCTATAGCTCAGTTGGTTAGAGCAGCGGACTCATAATCCGTTGGTCGACAGTTCAAGTCTGTCTGGGCCCACCATATAAAACAACCCCTTACGTGCATTAATCGTAAGGGGTTTTTTGTTTTTGGATATTATGAAATCTGAAGTAAGCAATTCACTTAATTGATCGTCGTTCTTATCTCGAAGGACTTAAAATGGGTTGCCTCCACTGATAATGAACTTTTCTGGTTTGCCTTTCAATAAAGATTCTTCGTTACCAGCTTAATAAAAAAGCATCTCCCTCAGATATTACTTTTGTTATCTAGATTCCATAAACATCCTCTTTAATCAAAAAAAAAGTTCATATTTATGAAATAATTGTGATGTAGTTCAAAGAATATCTGCAAAAAAAGTGAAAAGTAGATGAAATGCATTTTACAACTGAAAAAATTATGCTAATTAATATGAGATGATTTTTTAGTCAAAAATCATGATGTTTCAGGACGGAATATCTTAAGAAGCGTATTAAAAAAATGATTAAACAGGAGTTTCAATGATGCTTCAGCTTTTAAGAAAATTGTTTTGTTTGCATATTTATGAATATGAGCAAATGCAAGAAATCGGGGAACACAGGGAGTGTCGTAAGTGCGGTACGAATAAGGACTAAAGTTTTTGCAAGAAAAGTGAGCAATGGCTCACTTTTTTATGCTTGTTATGGGCTAATTTCCGTTAAAATTAAAGGGAAATTTCAACATGATGAACAGGCATATGAGCAAAGATTTTCATGCAGATACCTATATCGTCGACAGCAACCTGGCAGATACGCTGCACTGGCTCAGCCTGCATCAAGATAGTTATGACTCCTTTAGCTATGATGCAGTCACGCAAGCGCTGATGGTGCATCATGCCAATGGAGTAGATCAAATCCGAGTCGGAGATTATCTGAATGCCCGTTATGGCATTTTAATTACTGCACATAACTTTTCTGCGAGTTCATCAACTTAAACAGTGATTAGCTTGCCATTGCATCTGTAGCCAGACTGCGAACACTTGGTTTTGGCTGTTCTGCAACTAAACCTAATTTTGCAAAAAGTTGCTGATCCCGGCCTTGGGATGTATTAGGGGTCGTCAGCAGTTTTTCACCAGAAAAAATAGAATTGGCACCAGCCATAAATGCCAAAGCCTGATCCGAATCGCTTAAGGATTCACGCCCTGCAGAAAGGCGAATATAGCTTTTAGGCATCAACAAGCGTGCTACGGCAATGGTACGAATCCACTCAATCACATCCAGTTTTTCTACATCTGCCATCGGTGTGCCTTCAATCGGGACCAACATATTGATCGGCACAGATTCCGGATGAATCGCCAGAGTTGCAAGTTCATACAATAAACCGATCCGGTCATCACGGCTTTCACCTAGACCAACAATACCGCCACTACAGACTTTCATACCCGCCTGACGCACATGATCCAAAGTATCCAGACGATCATCAAAGCTACGCGTGCTGATGATATATGAATAGTATTCACGAGAAGTATCCAGATTATGGTTGTAATAATCTAGTCCCGCATCTTTCAAGCGTTCAGCCTGTGATCCATTTAGCATCCCCAGTGTCATGCAGGTTTCCAGACCGAGTGCTTTAACTTCACGCACCATTTCCAGCACATAAGGCATATCGCGTTCATGCGGGTTGCGCCATGCAGCCCCCATACAGAAACGTGAACTTCCTGATGCCAGCGCCTGTTTTGCTTCCTGAATCACTTTATCGACCGCAATGCGTTTTTCAGCTTCCAGTTTGGAATCATAATGCGCTGATTGTGAACAGTATTTACAATCTTCAGGACATTTACCGGTTTTAATCGAGAGCAGGGTACTCACCTGAACGGTATTCGCAGTGAAATGTTCACGATGAACCTGTTGCGCCTGAAATACTAAATCCATTAAAGGCTGCTGATAAAGTGCTTGTATTTCTTCACGTGACCAATCATTACGTACCGCATCACTACTGTTCATCTCTTTCCCTATCTATGCTTATTTATCATTCGGTTCATCTTAATAAAAATAAGCTTTTGCTTCACTAGCAAAATATGACCTTATATAAATGGCAAAGCCCACACGAGGTGAGCTTATTTTTTCAGTTGCCAGATTATTTATTACTGTGATTTCCATGAATATCCTGGCCATGCAGATCACTACGGTGCTGCTTGTTAAACACACGCTGATCCTGTTCATGCTGATTGTTTTTTGGGGAATTAATCGGGCCATGTTGCGGCTGCTGCTGTTGTTGCTTCTGCTGGTCATGCTGAAGCTGCTCAAGCAGTTCTTGATTTGGATTTTTTGATGACATCATCTTTCCTCCACTTCATTCTTCATTTCTGACTATTTTTATTTATGCCATAGTCTGAAACATGGGTGTGTAAGGCTTTTAAGTGAAACTGTGAATCTAGGTAAAGTTGAAATATATTTTAATAGTGAGAGAAAATTAGCTGGATTTTGCCAGTTGTTCTTGAATGGCCCAATCGATATGTACCTGCACAATTCCATCATGCTGATCACGCTGTTGCTGAAGGGCCTGAATAATCTGCCCATCAAAGGGTGCATTGCCCAAACCAATCGCGATATTGCGCATAAAGCTTTGGTAACCCGTACGACGCATAGGGCTGCCTTCAGTCGAACTTAAAAAGGTGGCTTCATCCCATTGCCATAAATCCAGTAAACTCACCTGATCCAGTCCATGCCGTGGATGAAAATCCTCTACCGACGTCACTTGGGCAAAACTGTTCCATGGACATATCAGCTGGCAATCGTCACAACCAAAAACCCGGTTACCAATTCCGCGTCGCAAATCTTCTGGAATAATGCCTTTATATTCGATGGTCAGATAGGCGATACAGCGGCGAGCATCTAACATATAAGGCTCGACAATGGCTTGAGTCGGACAGATGTCGATACACGCAGTACAGGAGCCACAATGTTTGGTCGCGGGTTCATCAAAGGGCAGTTCCAGTGAAGTAAACAGTTCACCCAGCACAAAGAATGAGCCTGATGTTTTATGAATCAGCAGGGTGTGTTTACCTGTCCAGCCCATGCCGGCACTTTCAGCCAGCGATTTTTCAAAAATTGGCGCAGAATCGGCAAATGGACGTGATTCAAAATCTCCGATTTTTCCCCGGATTTTTGTCGCCAAGGTTTTCAGGCGACCGCGCATGGTTTTATGATAATCCCGGCCACGAGCATAACGCGCGATAATGGCAGAGTTGGGTGCATAAGGGATATAACGTGGTTCTGGTACGTCGACCAGATAATCCATACGCACACAGATAATGCTACGTGTGCCGGGAACCAGTAAGGCGGGATTGGCACGTTTTTCCAGATTCTCTTCCAGAAACTTCATGTCACCATGATAACCACGATCCAGATATTCCTGTAAGCGTGCTAATTCTGCTTGAGCATCTGGTTTGGCAATGACACAATCAGAAAAACCCAATTCTAAAGCCTGCGCTTTAATCCATGCTTTTAGCTCGGCTGGATCTTGTTGATAAACTTTAATTTGCGCTTGAGAATCGGGAGTTGCCATAAACCAAAGACAGGGAATAAGAAATGCAGCAACAAGTTTACCATAGCCGTGATCTACAAGCATGGGAGCAGCGCTGGTTTCAACAGCAAAATAGTTCCTACGGTTTAATGCAACAAGTCGCCTGGGGGATTAGTCAGCGGCTGATCACTTTATTTTCCCAGCAAAAAATAAAAAAAATCGCTGTCTGCTGTGGTCAGGGTAATAATGCCGGCGATGGCTATCTTGTGGCCAAATATCTCAAACAGGAGGGCTTCAGTGTTGATATTTATGCAGTTGAGTTGGGTAATTCTAAAGATTTAGCATCGGCTGTGCAGGAAGCTCAGCAAGCTGGCTTGCAGCCTTATTCGCATTTTGATTTTCAATCTGAATGTGAGGTCTATATCGATGCATTATTCGGAATTGGTCTGAACCGTCAGCTGGACTTTGACTGGCAAAATGTTATTCAAACGATCAATCAGCAAACTGGATTAAAAATCTCAATTGATATTCCGAGTGGATTGGATGCCAATACCGGCCAGCCTTTGCCTGTTGCGATTAAAGCTGACTACACTTTCACGGGTTTAGGGCTTAAGGCAGGACTGTTTACCGGACAAGGCAAAGAATATGCGGGCAAGATCGAACTGATTTCTGCTATCCCGACAGATACAGAGCTTCAACCGATTGCCCAGCTTGCCTCACATCAGATTCAATTGCCCAAGCGTGAAGCCTTTGGTCATAAAGGCAGTTATGGTCATGTCTTGGTTGTAGGTGGTCATGCCGATATGGGCGGAGCAGTGATCATGGCGGCAGAGGCGGCCTTTGCTGCAGGAGCAGGTAAAGTCACCATCGTTTGTGATGCAAAACACCATACTGCGATTTTGTCACGTGCACCAAATGTCATGCTGCGTGATATCAATCTTTTAACTCAGGAGCAACGCCAAGCATTGATTCAGCAGGTCGATGCAGTGTGTTTTGGCATGGGATTAGGTCGTGATCCTTGGGCAAAAGCGCAATACGAAATCTGGTTTGAACTGATTCAGCAATCTGATCTGGAGGTTGTTTTGGATGCGGATGCCTTATGGTTTTTGGCCAAGCAACCGCAAGTATTAAATTCCAAGACTTATGCCACACCACATCCAGGGGAAGCTGCAACTTTGCTAGCGAGTAGCACTGCGGAGGTTGAAATGGATCGGATTTCAGCCATTCATGCCCTGCAACAAAAATATCAGGGACAATGGGTGCTAAAAGGTTCAGGCAGCTTGATTCTGGAAGAAAGGCTTTACATCTGCAATGCCGGGAATGCCGGAATGGGCACTGGCGGCATGGGGGATGTGCTGGCCGGAATGATTGCCAGTCTAAAGGCACAATTTGCACAAAAAATTTATTTGCATGAAATTGTAACTTTACATGCATTGGCTGGTGACAAATTGGCTAAAAATGGCGAACGTGGCTTGCAGGCACAGAATATGAAACATGCGATTTATCAGGTCGTGAATCGCTAAGGAGAATAGTGTGCCAGTCATTAAACTGAATATTTCAGGCCAAGTTCAAGGAGTCGGATACCTCTACTGGTTTGCCGAGCAGGCTCAGGCGCTTGGACTGAAAGGATATGTGAAGAACTTGAGCACAGGTGAGGTGGAGGCCGTTATTGCTGGAACAGACTCCCAACTTCAGGAAATGATTACACGAAGTTGGAAAGGGCCTGCTCGTGCAATCGTACAAGCGGTTATTCAAGAGTATCTGGAATCTGAGCTAGATGCTCAAGACTTTATAATATTGCGTTAAACCTTATCGACGACGGCTACTGACGCGACTCCGGCCGCGTGCCATACCACCCAACGCATTCAATACCGCCATTTTACTCATACTGCCTGAGGCGTGAGCATGACAAATAGCAGCAGCTAAAGCATCGGCGGCATCCTGCTGCGGTTTGATGCTGAGTTTTAGAATATTCATTACCATCATCTGCACCTGTTCTTTATCCGCAGCGCCATAACCCACTACTGACTGCTTGATCTGGCGCGCAGTATATTCAGCGACTTTCAAATCCAGATTGACCAGTGCCGCAACAGCAGCACCACGGGCCTGACCGAGTTTTAAGGCAGAATCCGGATTTTGTGCCATAAAGACCTGTTCTACCGCAGCTTCAGTGGGACCATAAAATTTTACAATGCGCTCCACGCCGGCAAAGATCCGTTTTAAACGTTCAGGCATTTCTGTCGTTTCTGTTCTGATGGTGCCGGCATCAACAAAAGTCAGTTTGGAGCCGTCTTTTTCGATAATTCCGTAACCGGTTAAACGAGAACCGGGGTCAATCCCAATAATTAATGACATGCCCGCACTTTAAAAATAGAATAATGCCCATATTGTTACATAAGCGTATCAAAAAAGCTTGATCCTGATGAAGCAGTTGATTCCAGCATCCTATTATTTATTTTACTGAGATTAGATTAATTTTCATGAAATTATTTCTTATTATCCTTGCAGGCTTAATCCTAGAAGTATTTGTCTGGATTGGCGTGGGTGACCTCGTCGGGAGCATGTGGTACGTATTTTTCTGGTTTGTGGCCGCATTTTTTATTGGTATGAATCTGATCCGTAAATACTCGGCCGGTGTAATGCCACAAATGCAGCAAATGCAGATGGGACAGATGAGTGCAGATCCTGCATTAACAGGAAATTTACCTAAAATTCTGGCAGGTTTCTTTCTGCTTATTCCTGGATTGATTACCGACGTATTGGCAGTATTGATGCTCATTCCAGCGGTTCAGCAGGTTTTTAAGGCTGCTATAATGAAAGCGATGATGAAACGTCAGCAACTCATGATGGAAAAAATGATGGGTGGCATGATGGGCGATATGGGTGGTGCACAAGGCCAGAACCCATTTGCCGAGATGATGCGTCAAATGCAGGATATGCAAAATCAGCAATCAGGTCGCGGTGATTCCAACATTATTGATGGTGAAGCACGTGAAGTGAGACCTGAGGCGAAAAAAATTGAAATGAAAGATATCAATCCAAAATAAATGTTTTATTTAAAAAATTCTATTTAAGCCGAATCTGATGATTCGGTTTTTTATTGGAGCTTTCTAATCTCTTTGAACAAACGTTATAATATATTTTTATAAATTTACCTTATTTTAATGTCTCTGCTTTTTACGATCTGTCTCCTGCATTTTGTTGCTCAACTCAGTCCCGGTCCCGATATTTTGCTCATTGCCAAAAGTGCCGCATCTACAACACGCCAGAATGCCTTGAAAATTATTGCAGGGATCTCTGCCGGTATTGTGGTTTGGGTAGTACTGACACTTGCGGGTTTTACTGTGTTAATTGACCAGTTTCCATGGATCCAGCACGCCTTAATGCTTTTGGGTGGCATATTCCTGGCTAAAATGGGATGGACCATGTTAAAGGGTGGTGTGCATAGCTTTAAAAATAGACATCAGACCGACGACGATACAAATGGACAGGTGCAAGCTAAAAACTATTTTATGTTGGGCTTATGGACCAACCTTTCTAATCCCAAAACACTGATCTATTTTAGTAGCGTATTTTCACTGGCTTTGAGTTCATCTGCTTCCCATTATTTGAAAGCACAGCTGGCAGTGATTATTCCTTTGCAGACCTTTATCACCTTTGCTTTATTGATGCTGTTGATTTCCCAACCAAAAATTAAAATCTTGTACCAGCGTTCGGGGAGTTATATTGATATGATGTCAGGCGGACTATTTCTGCTATTTGCATTGTGGTTATGGTATGACGCACTTATTCTGATGAATTAAGGAGGGTATCTTCATTTAATGCTGGAGATATTGGTGAGGTCGGGGAAGGAGAGGCTAAATTGTCTGGTGTTTTAACCGCCGTTTGATAACGATTAGGCTTTAAGGTGGTTTCAGTATTTTCAGAGCCTTGATAACTGCGACTACGGTTAGCGCGCTCACGCAATCCACCTTTTTTAATTAACTGAACCATGGCACATCTCTCATTCAAATCCACAGCTATTGTAAATCAAAGCTGGATTTGATGAGGTTATTTTCCGCATCTCTATTTGAATTATTTAAGAGTAATAAAAAGACTTGTTTGAACTAACAGGTCTTTGCTGTGAGATGCATGAAATTAGCGAAGTCTTTTATCTTCTTCTTTTAAAACATCCAGTATAGAGTGTTGTATAGGAACTTCTTGTTGTGATTGCACATACAAATGCACGACTTTAAATACGATTGCTGTAACGAGGCAGGCCACAAGACAAAAAATCCAGAAACCAAAAGGGCTGCGAATATGATGTGAGCCACAGTTTGAGCATGATTTTTCTGTAGAGTCGACTACTTTTTCGCAGCAAGCACAATGATATTGATACTGCATTGTTCTTCTCCCAGGATGTTATCCTTTTTATTCTTCGATCATGAAAGATGATTCAATTGGTTTTTTATCATAGGTAGAGCAGCATCAGCTTGCAATAAGCAATTGCTGATAATTACATAGAGACAATAGAGTATAAAAATTCATTACACAAGCAGTAGGATTTTCTTAAAATGTAAGAAATATTTTCATTAATCAAATGATAATCAATGAATTAAGAGTTAATTCTCTTGAAAATATACATAATAAAGCCCGCATCAAGCGGGCTTTATTTGAGCTAGTCTAAAACTTACTGCCCAGAACGGATGATGTAATCAAAAGCAGACAGTGATGCCTTGGCACCTTCACCGGTGGCAATGATGATCTGCTTGTACGGCACGGTGGTACAGTCACCTGCCGCAAACACACCTTTGACATTGGTTTCGTTGCGGTCGTTAATCACAATCTCGCCACGGTTAGTTAATTCAACAGCCGTTTCTTTCAGGAAGTCCGTATTTGGCAACAAACCGATCTGCACGAAGATCCCTGCAAGTTCAACCACATGCTCTTCATCTGTGGCACGGTCTTTGTATTTCAGACCAGTTACCTGTGAACCATCACCCAGCACTTCAGTCGACAAGGCATTCTTGATCACGGTGGTGTTCGGCAAGCTATTCAGTTTGTCTTGCAGAACCTGATCCGCACGTAGTTTGGTATCAAACTCGACCAGCGTGACATGCTCCACAATTCCTGCCAGGTCAATCGCGGCTTCGACACCCGAGTTACCGCCACCAATCACGGCTACACGCTTGCCTTTGAACAGTGGGCCATCACAGTGCGGACAGTAGGCTACACCACGGGTTTTATATTCCTGTTCACCCGGTACATTCATTTCTCTCCAACGTGCGCCGGTCGACAGAATCACGGTT